>JANYHX010000011.1 GCA_025362155.1 Gallionella sp.
ACGCCGACAAATTCAAAAATCTGGTGGATTGTGATATCGCCGACTATATGGACAAGGAAGACTTCCTGAAAAAATTACAGAAAAGGCACTTCTTCATTCTGGCAATAGTTCAGCAGCTCCAGTGTGTATTGATAATTGTTATCCATCATGTAGCGGCCATCCGTTTCCATGGTGTCGGAACACGCACCCTGATGCAGCACCGCACTGACCAGCCCATCGAAGAAACCTTCCTGTAATTTTTTCAGGAAGTCTTCCTTGTCCATATAGTCGGCGATATCACAATCCACCAGATTTTTGAATTTGTCGGCGTTCGCCAGATGATCCACCGCGATGATGTTATTTTCGCCGCGCTCATTGAGTGCCTTGACCAAATTGGAGCCGATAAATCCGGCAGCGCCGGTGATGATGTAATACATTTTCTACTCCTTGAAAACGGTGAAAAGTGACTCACCGCGATGCGGCTCAGGTGATACGTGAAACGAAGAACGGTCTTTATTTCACATTTCACTCATGTTTTTAATAATCTCTTCGCGGCTGACCACAGCGGTACCCAGCTTGCCGACTACAATGCCGGCGGCGCGGTTGGCGATACGCATGGCAACTGGCAGGTCTGCGCCGCTGGCAATCATTACCGCCAGTGTAGCGATCACTGTATCACCCGCGCCGCTGACATCGAACACTTCACGGGTGTGTGTTGGTTCGTGCAACACCTCCTTCTCGCGAAACAAACTCATGCCGTCTTCACTCCGCGTAACCAGCAGCGCATCGAGTTGCAAGTCGGTACGCAATTTTTCAGCTTTACTATTGAGTTCGGCTTCGCTCTTCCAACTGCCCGCCACTTCGCGAAACTCACTGCGGTTCGGCGTGAGCAAGGTTGCGCCGCGATAACGGGCGTAATCATCGCCCTTGGGATCGACCAATACAGGCTTGCCTGCGGCGCGCACCAGCCGGATCATTTCGCCTATATGCGCCAGCCCGCCCTTGCCGTAGTCAGACAGAATCACGACATCAGCCAGTGGCAATTGCACGCGAAAATCTTCCAGTGCGTTGTGCAGCACTTCGTGGCTGGGCGGGGTTTCAAAATCAATACGCAATAATTGTTGATGCCGCGCAATAGCGCGCAGCTTGATGATAGTGGAAATGCTGTTATCGCGATGCAACAGTGCGGTGAGGTTACTATGCTCGCTCAGTAATTTTTCCAGACAGGCGCCCGCTTCGTCTTCTCCTACCACTGACAAGAGTGTCGCATGCGCGCCCAGTGCGGCAATATTGCGCGCCACGTTAGCTGCGCCACCGGGACGCTCTTCGACGCGCTCGACCTTGAGCACCGGCACCGGTGCTTCCGGCGAGATGCGATTAACATCGCCAAACCAGTAACGGTCCAGCATCACATCGCCGACGACTAATATTTTTGCGTTATTAAATTTTGGCAACGCGCTCATGTTTGTATTCCGCAATTCATTGCAGCACTCCAATTTCCTTGTTGATGTCGAGTAAAGCCTGTAATGGATCCACTGCCTGCGTAATTGGACGGCCGATCACCAGATAGCTGGAACCGGCTTGCAGCGCGGCTTGCGGGGTCATCACCCGCGATTGGTCGTCAAGGCTGGCATGGGCAGGGCGGATGCCCGGCGTTACCAGACAAAATTCAGCACCGCAATGTTTGCGCAACAGCGCCACTTCCTGAGCAGAGCACACCACGCCATCCAGACCGCTATTGCGCGCCAAGGTTGCCAAGCGCAAAACCATATCGGCAGGCGTGGCGTTAATGCCGATTTCAGCCAGG
The DNA here is from genome assembly GCA_025362155.1 of Gallionella sp. Taxonomy (GTDB): domain Bacteria; phylum Pseudomonadota; class Gammaproteobacteria; order Burkholderiales; family Gallionellaceae; genus Gallionella. The sequence continues at coordinate 1,787 of JANYHX010000011.1, forward strand.
TCTGCTTGCGCCATGCTGGTCAGCAAGGTGACAGCAACCAGCTTGGGTTGTTGTTCAGTGCGGGCAATTGCCTCGCGTGCCGCATCCAGCATTTTACGTCCGCCCAAGGCATGCACATTGATCATCCACACACCCAGGCTGGCAGCGACTTTACAGGCTTGCGCAGTGGTGTTGGGAATGTCGTGAAATTTCAGATCAAGAAAAATCTCAAAGCCGCGACGCATGAGTTGTTCCAGGAATGCAGGGCCGGTGGCAGTGAACAGTTCTTTGCCCACTTTCAAACGGCACAATGTGGGTTGCAGTCTCTCCGCCAATGCCAGCGCAGACGTTGCATTTGGGAAATCCAGCGCGATAATGATTTTAGGGTCGTTCATAACGACATTCCGGCCTCTTCGCCACGCCGCGGCGGGTAGCTGCCCCAAGCCTGGCAGGCCGGGCAGTGCCAATAAAACTGGCGCGCCTTGAAGCCGCAATGGGCGCAGTGATAGGTGGCCAGATTGCGCGTGCGTTTATGCACCAAATCTTTCACCAACTCAATATCGGCGCGGCGGTCGGTGGGCAATTCCAGCAGCCGGGCTTCCAGTAATTTATTCAGCCCCAGCAAGGTCGGGTTACGTTCCAACTCTTCGCGTACCAAGTGGTAAGCGGCAGCCGGGCCTTCGTTTTTTAGCACGCCACCAAACACTACATTCATCAAGTCCAGCGAATGATAGTTCCTCAAGTATTCGCGCAATAAGGCCATGCCCTCAGCTTCGCGATTCTGGCTACGATAGGCATCCAACAGTCGTTCCGCAACCAGAGGCAGGTATTGCGCATCTTGCGCTTCGATGTTTTTCCAAGTATTGATTGCTTCCTCGTGCTTGCCTTCGCTGAGCAGCAAATCGCCCAACATGATGGTGACCCGTACCGCGTTTGGATCATCGTGCAGCGCTTGGTGCAAATATTTGCGTGCCGCGGGCAGATTGTCCTGGGCAATTTCCTCGCTCGCCAGTTCGCAATAAAAAAACGCCGCCTCTTTGCTGTATGACTGGCCGGACACTGCGGCCAGTCGGCTGGTCACCGCAATTGCCTTAAGCCAGTCATGTTCTTTTTGAAATAGCTCCAGCAAAAATTCCAACGATTGTTTAGCATAGGCGGTACTTTCCAGTTCGCTGAACAGACTTTCGGCTCGATCCAGAATGCCCGCTTTCAGATAATCCTGCGCTAACTCAAAGACGGCTTGCTGACGTTTATCATCGTCCAGATCGGCTCTGTCAACCAGGTTGTGATGCATGCGCAAAGCGCGATCTACTTCCCCGCGACGGCGGAACAGGCTGCCCAACGCGAAGTGCAATTCAACGGTTTGTGGATCGACTTTCACCACTTCAATAAAAGCTTCAATGGCTTTATCCTGTTGCTCGTTCAGCAAGAAATTCAGCCCTTGAAAGTACGAATTGGGCAGCACATTCGATTCCAGCAGCAACTCCTTAATATCGATGCGCGCGGCCAACCATCCCATGCCAAAAAACAATGGGAAAATCAGCAGCATCCAGAGTTGGAATTCCATAACTGAAATATCGGTTGAAGGATTATTTGGGTAGTTGTTGCGTGCCGCCGATATCAGCTAACTTGTTTCTGATCCGGATATCGCGCTGCAGATTGCCGATTTCGCGCCGCTGCTGCAGCACATTCGCCAACATGGCGATAACGCCAACCGCTGTGCCGGCGGCGAAAAATATCAGCAGCACAAGTACCAGAGATGACTGCCATTCGTAGCCGAAAAAATAGTGCAAGGTAATCGGCTGATCGTTTTTGACGGCGAAGCCAAGCAGCACAAGGAATATGACTACGCGAAAAATCCAATTGAGATAACGCATGAGCACGCCCCATAAATAAATCGAAAATCATCGCAACGATAACATAAAAAAAGGCGGCTATACCTTGCGATATGCCGCCAATTTTAAGTTGCCGATCCAGAAATCAAGGCTTTAGTTTTTCGCAGACCCGTTCCCTGAGTTCCTTGCCTGCCTTGAAATGCGGAACATACTTGGCTGGCACTTTTACTTTGTCGCCGGTCTTGGGATTGCGTCCCTGACGTGGCGGACGGTAATTCAGGCCGAAGCTGCCAAAGCCGCGAATTTCGACTCGTCCGCCGCGTGCCAGCGTGGCTGACAAAGCATCGAGAATCACTTTAACAGCCAGTTCCGCATCCTTGGCCAACAATTGGGGATGCAACTCGGCAAGCTTGGCAATTAAATCAGAACGAATCATGGCGAGCCTCTCAATCTCAAGCTTCTGTTTTGCTGCCGGTCATCTTGGCCTTCAGCAATGCGCCCAGATTGGTAGTGCCCGCATTGGCATTACTTTCTGAAGAAAGCTTCTGCATTGCAGCGGTATCCTCAGTCTTGTTTAATGCCTTGATCGACAGATTGATGCCACGATTTTTGCGATCCACATTGATGATAACAGCAGTCACACTATCGCCTTCCTTGAGGTGATTGCGTATATCTTCGACGCGATCAGCAGATACTTCAGATGACTTCAGATAGGCCTCCACATCGCCATCCAAGGCAATGGTTGCGCCCTTGGCATCCAATGATTTCACCTTGCCGGTGACCACGGCGCCTTTTTCATGGCTGGCGGCAAATCCGCCGAACGGATCCCCTTCCATTTGTTTAATGCCCAGCGAAATACGTTCGCGTTCCACGTCAATTGCCAATACCACGGCTTCAACTTCGTCGCCTTTCTTGTAATTACGTACCGCTTCTTCGCCAGGCTGGCTCCAAGACAGGTCGGACAAATGCACCAGACCATCGATACCACCATCCAGGCCAATGAATACACCAAAGTCGGTAATGGACTTGATCGCGCCCTTAACTTTGTCGCCTTTTTTATGGTTGATCTCGAAATCATCCCACGGGTTGGATTGGCATTGCTTCATGCCCAACGAAATACGGCGGCGCGCTTCGTCGATTTCCAGAATCATCACTTCGACTTCATCACCAAGACTTACCACTTTGGAAGGATGGACATTCTTGTTGGTCCAATCCATTTCGGAAACGTGTACCAGACCCTCGATGCCCTGTTCGATTTCCACGAAGGAGCCGTAGTCGGTTAAATTAGTCACCTTGCCGAACATGCGTGTGCCTTGCGGGTAGCGGCGTGCCAGACCATTCCACGGGTCATCGCCCATTTGCTTGATACCCAGCGAAACGCGGTTTTTCTCTTGGTCGAACTTCAGAATCTTGGCTTCAATTTCGTCGCCAACGGTCAATACTTCGGATGGATGCTTCACGCGGCGCCATGCCAGGTCGGTGATATGCAACAGCCCGTCGATGCCGCCCAGATCAACGAATGCGCCGTAGTCGGTAATGTTTTTGACCACGCCCTTAACGATTGCGCCTTCCTTGAGATTTTCCATGACGGCTTCACGATCCGCACCCACGCTCGCTTCGAGCACGGCACGACGGGAAACCACTACGTTATTGCGTTTGCGATCCAGCTTGATGACCTTTAATTCCATGGTCTTGTTTTCGTATGGCGTAGTGTCCTTGACGGGACGTATATCCACCAGCGAGCCCGGCAGGAACGCGCGGATACCATTGACCATCGCAGTGAGGCCGCCCTTGACCTTGCCGCTGACAAAACCTTCGACGATCTTGCCTTCTTCCATCGCGATTTCCAACTCATGCCATGCCGCCAAACGTTTGGCTTTTTCGCGTGACAGCTTGGTCTCGCCATAGCCGTTTTCCAGCGCTTCAATCGCGACAGTGACGAAATCACCTGCCTTGACTTCCAGTTCGCCTTTGGCGTTATAAAATTCTTCGATTGCAATTAAGCTTTCGGACTTTAGTCCGGCATTCACCACTACCATGTTGTGGTCAACGCGCACGACCTGTGCGGTAATCAATTCACCGGCGCGCATTTCCTTGCGCGTCAAACTTTCTTCAAACATTGCTGCGAAACTATCGGGATCTTGTATAGCTGCTGCGGTTGCGGTTGCGTTCATCGGATATACCTAAAAATTTCTGTCTGTGGTAAACAGAGGGTTAGTTAACGTTCCCAACTGACGGAGAGTCTGATGGGGCCTAGCTTTATTGCCTTACGCCGGGTGAAATGCCGACACTTTCTGAAATGCCTCCAGGATTTCCAGCACAGCTTCATCAATACTGAGAGCGGTGGTATCCAGCAGAGTTGCACCGGGCGCCTGTTGTAATGGAGAAACGGTACGTCGTGTGTCACGCTCATCACGCAGCCGTATATCCATCAAAAGGGCGGCGATATTAGCACCGATTCCTTTTTCCATCAACTGCTTATAACGGCGCTCGGCACGCGCCTCCGGGCTGGCGGTCAGAAAGATTTTCAATATAGCGTCCGGAAACACCACCGAGGCCATATCGCGCCCATCCGCTACCAAGCCAGGCGCACGGCGAAAGGCCTGTTGCTTGGCCAGCAGCGCCGCACGCACCTTGGGTAATTCCGCCACTTTCGAAGCCGCAGCCGCACATTGTTCGCTACGCAATTCATCGCCGACCAATGCGCCATCCAGCCAGATTTGTTCGCCTTCGAAACGTATCTCGATACGCTCAGCCAATGCCGTCAAGCCTGTTTCGTCGCCCAGACGAGTCCCCTCACGCTGCGCCGCCATCCCCAGCACGCGATAGAGCGCGCCGCTGTCGAGATAGTGATAGCCGAGCTTTGCTGCAACCAGTTGCGCTACTGTTCCTTTGCCGGATGCCGAGGGGCCATCAATCGCAATCACCGGCACGGCCTGCACCACCTCGCGGAAGCGCGCGAAATAATCCGGGAAAGTTTTAGCGACACAGTGGGGATCGTTGATGCGTATTCCTTCAGTGCCAAAAGCGGCAAGCGAGAAACACATCGCCATACGGTGGTCGTCGTAGGTGTCAATCGCGGCATGATGAATTTTTTCCGGTGGCGTGATACGGATAAAATCCTCGCCCTCTTCCACAGTCGCCCCCACTTTGCGCAGCTCGGCCGCCATCGCCGCGATACGGTCGGTTTCCTTGATGCGCCAACTGGCGATGTTGCGCAGCGTGCTTGTCCCCTCTGCGAATAAGGCAACCACCGCCAAGGTCATCGCCGCATCCGGGATGTGATTGCAATCCAGGTCAATCGCTTTCAACGTGCCATTTAACGGAGCGCGCGCCTCCATCCAGTTCGCACCTTGCTCGATTTGCGCACCCATCAATGCCAGCGCATCGGCAAAACGCACATCGCCCTGAATGCTATTGCTGCCCACGCCCTCAATGCGCACCGGGCCGCCACCGATGGCACCCGCAGCGAGAAAATACGAGGCCGATGATGCATCACCTTCAACATATACCACGCCGGGGGACTGATAGCGGCTTCCCCCTTCGACGGTAAAACTATGCCACTCATTGCGCCGCACGGCCACCCCAAAGCGCGCCATCATCGCCAACGTGATTTCAATATACGGTTTGGAAATCAACTCGCCGACTATCTCCACAGTGACGTCGCTATTCAATAGCGGCAAGGCCATCAGCAAGGCAGTGAGATATTGGCTGGACACATCGCCGCGCAGGCTGACGCGACTTGTCCCGGTTAATGTCGCCGGATGAATCTCCAGCGGCGGGAAACCTTCATTGTTCAGGTACTCGATATTCGCGCCGAGGGCGCTCAAGGCATCCACCAGATCGCCGATGGGTCGCTCGTGCATCCGGGGCACGCCGGATAATTTGTAGTCTCCATCCGACAAAGCCAGCGCCGCTGTCAGCGGACGAAACGCGGTGCCGGCATTGCCCAAGAATAATTCGGCGCGCTTGACCGGAAAATTCCCGCCACAGCCCTGCACGCGGAACACATGCGACTTCAGTTGCTCCACCACGACACCCAGGGTGCGCAAGCCGTCCAGCATGCGCTCGGTATCGTCCGACAGCAGCACATCGCGAATCTCGGTAGTCCCTTGCGCCAAGGCAGACAACAGCAATATGCGGTTGGTAATACTTTTTGAGCCGGGTAACGTGATCGTGCCGCGCGCCCCTAACAAGGGGGGGATGGCTATAAAATTTGCGGGTGTCATGCGATTAAACTTCGTGGTGCATTTGCAAGGATGTGATGATACCGTAAAGCAAGACGGGAATAATGGGCGCTACATTCCTGCCCACCTGTTTTACTTATTGGGAATCATCATTCGGGACCTCTTTGGTCAGATCATATTCACTTAGAGCAAAACCTACCGGCCAGTAAATTATTGCGTAAGGAGGCCAAAATATCGAGACAGGTCTGAAGCGTGCTTTCAATT
>JANYHX010000044.1 GCA_025362155.1 Gallionella sp.
AAAACGCGCAGCACCTTATTGTCCTTCACCTGTACCGCCAGATTGGAACCCAGGCCATCGTGCGGACTGACTGACTTGCGCCGCGACAATTCCCAGTTGCGTGCAGTGTAACGGAATGGCTTGCTGGTGAGCGCGCCGACCGGGCACAGGTCTATCATGTTGCCGGACAATTCCGAGTCCACGGTGCGATCTACAAAGCTCACGATTTCGGCATGTTCGCCACGAAATGCCATACCCAATTCCATGACGTCGGCGATTTCCTGCCCGAAACGCACGCAGAGGGTGCATTGAATGCAGCGACTCATTTCTTCGGTAGAGATCAGCGAACCGATGTCTTTATGCATCACCACGCGCTTGGGTTCCTGATAGCGCGAGGCACTGCCGCCATAGCCTACGGCCAGATCCTGCAGCTGACATTCGCCGCCCTGGTCGCAAATCGGGCAATCGAGCGGATGGTTAATCAGCAGAAACTCCATCACGCCTTGCTGCGCCTTGATCGCCATGTCCGAGTGTGTGCGTACCTTCATACCTTCCGCTACCGGGGTCGCGCAGGCGGGCAGCGGTTTCGGTGCCTTTTCGACTTCAACTAGGCACATGCGGCAATTGGCCGCGATGGATAATTTTTTGTGGTAACAGAAATGCGGAATATAAACGCCGAGCTTGTTCGCTGCGTCCATCACGGTGGAACCGCGCTCGCTAACGACTGGCTTGCCATCAATTTCCAAATTTATCATTTACTCACCTGACCTGTCTTACACCAAGCAATGCTTGTGTTCGATGTGATATTCAAATTCACTGCGAAAATGTTTGAGCATGCCCTGCACCGGCCACACCGCAGCCTCGCCCAGTGCGCAGATGGTGCGCCCGGCAATGTTCTCGCCTACACTTAACAACAAATCCAGATCTTCCTTGCGCCCTTCGCCGTGCTCGATACGATGCAGGATGCGATACAGCCAGCCGGTACCTTCACGGCATGGCGTGCACTGGCCGCAGGATTCTTCGTAATAAAAATAGGATAAACGATCCAGCGCACGCACCATGCAGGTGGTGTCATCCATGATGATCACCGCGCCGGTGCCCAACATTGAGCCTGCCTTGGCAATGGAATCATAGTCCATGTTCAGGTCCATCATGATGTTGCCCGGCAATACCGGCATCGACGAACCGCCGGGAATGCAGGCTTTCAGCTTGCGTCCGTCACGCATCCCGCCAGCCATTTCCAGCAGCTTCTTGAATGGTGTGCCCATCGGCACTTCGAAATTGCCAGGATTATTCACATGGCCGGACACAGAAAATAATTTGGTGCCGCCATTGTTGGGCTTGCCCAGCTCGAGGAATTTCTGCCCACCGTTGCGGATGATGTAGGGAATGCTGGCGAAGGTTTCGGTGTTGTTGATGGTGGTGGGCTTGCCATACAGACCAAAGCTGGCGGGAAATGGCGGCTTGAAGCGCGGTTGGCCTTTTTTGCCTTCCAGCGATTCCAGCAACGCGGTTTCTTCGCCGCAAATGTAAGCGCCATAGCCGAGATGATTGTGCAGGTCGAAACAGAAGTCCGTGCCCAGGATATTATTACCCAGATATCCGGCGGCATGTGCCAATTCACAGGCTTCTTCCATGCGTTCATAGGCTTCAAATACCTCGCCGTGCACATAGTTGTAACCGGTTTTCACTCCCATCGCATAGGCCCCAATTGCCATGCCTTCAATGAGTAGGTGTGGGTTATAACGCATGATGTCCCAGTCCTTGCAGGTGCCCGGTTCACCCTCGTCGGAATTACATACCAGGTATTTGTCTCCGTCGTAATTTTTGGGCATGAAACTCCATTTCAACCCGGTAGGGAATCCCGCGCCGCCACGCCCCCGCAACGCTGACGCTTTAACCTCGGCAATGATCTCGTCCGCAGTCATTTTTTCAGTCAATACCTTGCGCAGCGCCTGGTATCCGCCCACCTTGAGATAATTTTCCAGCGTCCAGGGCTGGTCAAAATCCATCGTGGTAAAAATGACCGGGCCGCTCATAATTTTTTCAGCGACGTTCATGCCGTGTCTTTCATGCCAGGGTCTTTCATGATTAGCCCAACTCCGCTAATATTTGATCAATCTTTTGCGGCGTCAAGCGCTCGCACATTTTCTTATTGTTGATGGTGAACAGCGGCGCAGCCACGCATGCACCCATGCATTCACCTTCACGCAAACCAAATTTCCCATCGGCGGTAACCTCGCCGAAGCCAATACTCAGCTTTGATTTTAGATAATCCACGGTTTCATTGGCACCGCCCAGCTGGCAGGACAAATTGGTGCACACAGTGATGGTGTGCTTGCCCATCGGTTTGAGGTTATACATATGGTAAAAGGTCGCCACTTCGTATACCGCCACCTGCGGCATGCCCAGATAGGCCGCGATGTCCGCCATATCATCCGTAGCAATCCAGCCTTTTTCGTCTTGCACAAAACGCAATGCGGACATTACTGCAGACTGCTTTTGATTAGCCGGATATTTTTTCAACTCGCGGTTGATTTTTGATTGAACCTGATCAGACAACATCAACAACACCTTTGGAAATTCGTTTTTCGGGATGAAGCGCAAGGAGCCGCGCAACGAATGACGAAGACATATCAAATTGATAGGCAAGGAATGAGCGAGCACGCGACACTGTGATTCGCCCAAAAAACGGATTTACACAGGTGTTCATTAGCGATCAACCTCACCAAAAACAATGTCCTGCGTACCGATAATGGTCACCACATCCGCAATCATATGGCCGCGAGCCATTTCGTCCAGCGCGCTGATGTGCGCAAAGCCCGCCGCGCGTATCTTCAGGCGATAAGGTTTATTCGCCCCGTCGGAAATAATATAGATGCCGAACTCACCCTTGGGATGTTCCACGGCAGCATAGGCTTCACCGGCAGGCACATGCATCCCTTCGGTGAACAATTTGAAATGGTGGATCAGTTCTTCCATGTTTTCCTTCATGGATTCGCGTACC
>JANYHX010000070.1 GCA_025362155.1 Gallionella sp.
CCGGCTTGGGTAAAACCATGCCATCGTCTTGCAACAACGCCAGCAGACGCTCCACACCCATCGCGAAACCAATCGCCGGGGCAGGCTTGCCGCCGATCTGTTCAACCAGCCCGTCATAACGTCCTCCTGCGCAAATGGTGCTCTGTGAGCCCAATCCTCCACCCGATCGTGTGGTCACCCATTCGAACACGGTGCGGTTGTAATAATCCAGTCCGCGCACCAGACGCTGATTGATTTCGAACGGCACCTGGTGGCGCTTGAGGATCGCCTGCACCTCATCAAAATGCCGCAGCGCATCATCTTCCAGTTCGTCCATCAAGCGGGGTGCAGCAACAATCAAATCCTGCATCGCCGGATTTTTACTGTCCAGTATGCGCAACGGATTACTGTACAAACGGCGCTGTGCCTCGGCATCCAGCAGCGCTTTATGCTGCTCGAAATAACTGATCAGCTTGGCGCGATGCGCCTGGCGCGCCGCCGCATCACCCAAGGTGTTCAGCTGCAATGACACATCGCGCAAGCCCAATTTTTTCCACAGCCGCGCGCACATCAAAATATGTTCCGCGTCGATATCTGGTCCGGCAAAGCCCAACGCTTCAACGCCGAATTGATGAAACTGGCGGTAGCGTCCCTTCTGTGGACGCTCATGGCGGAACATCTGCCCGCTGTAATACAGACGCTGTGGCGCGTTATACAGCAAATTGTGCTGCAACACGGCACGAACGCACGAGGCGGTTCCCTCCGGGCGCAGCGTCAGCTGGTCGCCATTCAGCGCATCAGCAAAGCTGTACATTTCTTTTTCGACGATGTCGGTTACTTCGCCGATGGCGCGCTTGAACAAATCGGTAGGCTCTAACAATGGCATACGAATGTTGCGATAGCCATAGCTGTGCAGCCAGTCGCGCACCACTTCCTCGAACCATAACCACAACCCCGCCTCGTCCGGCAGGATGTCGTTCATGCCGCGCACGGCTTGCAGTGTTTCGTTGCTCATATTCGGTGGGTAATGCGGCAAGGCGCGGATTATAGCGCAAGCTTGATCGTTTCCGGCAGTACTCGGTGGCAGAAACGGGGGGATCAAAAAAATTGGTAATTGGATAAATTAAAGGGGCCAAGCTCGAAATATTCTCGCATAAGTAATTTATGCGATTGCTACGACTAGCTTGTAACCGTAGACCTTTCTACAAGAGTTTCTCGCCTCACGTATTTTCGTTCCACATACTCATCCACAATCCGCGTGAATTCACCCGCGATATTATCGCCGCGCAATGTCATGGCCTTCTCGCCATCAATATAAATCGGCGCAGCGGGATTCTCGCCGGTTCCCGGCAGGCTGATGCCGATGTTGGCCAGCTTGCTTTCGCCCGGGCCGTTTACCACGCAACCCATCACTGCTACGGTCATGTTCTCCACGCCTTCATACTGCTCGCGCCATAGCGGCATTTGCGTGCGCAGATGGGTCTGGATACTTTGCGCCAATTCCTGAAAAAAACTGCTGGTAGTGCGACCGCAACCAGGACACGCGGTCACCATAGGCGCGAAGGCGCGCATCCCCAAGGTCTGCAAAATCTCTTGGCCGACCAACACTTCCTGGGTACGGTCGCCGCCCGGCTCGGGGGTCAGTGAAATACGAATGGTGTCGCCTATGCCTTCCTGCAACAGCACCGACAATGCGGCGGTCGAGGCGACAATACCCTTGGAACCCATGCCCGCTTCGGTCAAGCCGAGATGCAGCGCGTAGTCGCATTGCAGCGAAAGTGCGCGATACACCGCAATCAAATCCTGCACCTCACTGACCTTGCAGGACAGCACGATGCGGTTACGCGCCATGCCTAGCTGTTCGGCCCGCTGCGCACTTTCCAGCGCAGAGGCAATCAGCGCGGCGCGCGTTACATCGCCAGCTTCTTTGGGTTGAGGTAGACGCGAGTTTTCATCCATCATGCGCGTGACCAGATTCTGGTCGAGGCTGCCCCAATTCACCCCGATGCGCACCGGCTTATCGTAGCGGATCGCGGTTTCTATCATCATCGTGAAGGGATCATCTTCCTTGCGACTGCGCCCGACGTTGCCGGGATTGATGCGATATTTCGCTAGGGCTTGCGCGCAATCAGGGTAGTCCTTCAGCAAGCGATGACCGTTATAGTGAAAATCGCCGACCAGCGGTACATCGCAGCCCATGTCGTCCAAACGTGAACGTATGGTTGCCACCTGTGCGGCAGCCTCGGGCGTGTTAACTGTGATGCGCACCAGCTCGGAACCAGCCTTGGCCAACTCGAATACCTGCTGCGTGGTGGCTGCTGCGTCGGCGGTATCGGTGTTGGTCATGGATTGCACTACAATCGGTGCCCCGCCTCCCAGCATTACCTTGCCGATTAATACCCGTTGCGACGGACGCCGCTTGATCAGGTTTGCACTCATGCTCACTTCAGCGTAATCCGCGCCACTTCGCTGGAAGAATTGGTGTAGCGGGTCAAGTCCACGGGCTTATCGTCGCGGTACAGATGCGTTGTTTTCGCATGGCCTATCACCAGCGAAAGCGGCGCATGCCTTTGCAGTTTCAATTCGCTGCCTTGCGGATTAATTTTGGAGGAAATAACTTTACCTTCCCGATCTGTAATTTCAGCCCAGGCTTCTTCATCGAACACCAGACGCAATCTCACGCTCGGTGTCGAGGCGTCTGCAGGTATTATGGTTGCAGGGACGGAGGTAGCAGGGGCTGACGTTACCGGGGAAGCCACTATCGGGGGGGCCACTACAGATTTCACAACTCGCGGAGCAGATGCCTGCACCTTTGCCGCAGCGTGTGGTTTTGCAGCTACGGGGGAAGGTGCAGCCAAACTCTGTTCTGGAGCCACAACAGCGGGGACAGAAGGCATTTCAGCGGGTAATGGTATCGGGATTTCAATCTTCCCTGTTTCATTCTTCGCCACTTCATTCTTGCCGATTTCATTCACCGCCTCGGGTGATTTAACTGGAGTAGTAAAATGCCAAACTGCGAATCCCACTACCACCACAGCCAGCAGCAATGCGGCCCCCAACAGAAGCAAGTTTTGTCTTTGCGGAGAATGTGTCCCCGGGAAAGGTACCTCAACCGAAACCGGGACCGATTCCGCCAGAGCTGTTTTTACCTGGGGGAGAGCCGCCAATAGAGTGTGTACATCGAGTGACAGAATTTTGGCATAACTGCGCACAAAGCCGCGTAAAAAAGCGGCTTCGGGGAAATGTTGTAAATCATCCGCTTCCAGAGCCTCAATTTGACGGGGAGCAAACTTGATTTGAGCGGCTACTTCAGGCACGCTCAAATTCAGGCGTTCACGCGCATCGCGCAGCATCTTTCCCAAGGGAATTGGCACTGCCGCAGCAGAATTGTGGTCTTGCCCGACGCTATTTTCCGGAAGAGGCTCCATTATTTACCCTGTATTAATAATTGGGTTTCACGCGCGTCGGGGAAACGATTGCGCAACTGGGTGCTATAACTAGCCTCCGAATTACGATCGCCAACCTTGCGATTAATACGCACTCCCAGCCACAGTTGCTCGGCGGTCAGATTGTCGGTTTTTTGCGAGAGTTCCGCAAAATATTTTCGGGCGGTGAAATAATCTGCATTGGCATAGCTTAAATCTGCCAACGCAAATTGCGCCTGTGGCATTTGAGGCTGAACCAAGAGTGCCTTTTGCAGAAATTCTTCGGCATCCTTGTAGTTACCCATTTTTCTGGAACATATTCCGGCATTCAGATAAGCAAGGCCCGGTGTGCTATATAAAGGGTTTTTGATAGCCGCCATGAACTGCGGAATAGCCTCTTTTTCCCGGTCATGCTGGCACAAAAACCAGCCGTAGTTATTATGCGTATCCGAATCGGTTTTATCCAGACGCAAGCTCTTCTGGAAATCTTCTTCAGCTTCCTTATCCTCGCGCAAGGCCATATGCACCAAGCCACGCACACTGTAGGCTGGCGCATAATCAGCATCGGCTCGCAAAGCCTGCGTGATTTCATCCAGCGCGATACCCAGTTGCGCACGCTCATAATACAGCCCGGCCAATTCGGTATGTACTTTGGCACTTTTGGTAGCACGCGAATCGACAGGTGTACTACTGCACGCTGACAGCATGAGTACTGAAAGTATCCCGAAAAATGCCCAAAAAGTTACCTGCGAAAGTAGCCGGAAAAACGACAGCACAATGGATTTATTCATAGTGCACCTCATTTTTTTCTAACACTTCAGCAGCGCGTTGCCGGGTGCGTTTGGTTTTATCCTGCACCTGCCCTGCCAATTGTCCACACGCCGCAGCGATATCATCGCCTCGTGTCTTGCGCGTAGTGGTCACGATATCAGCATGCATCAGCACATCGCGGAAACGCTGAATTGCCTCCGGTCTGGAACGCTTATAGTGCGTCTGCGGAAAGGGATTGAACGGAATCAGGTTGAATTTGCATGGCACATCGTGCACCAGATTAACCAGTTCGCGTGCCTGCTGTACCGAGTCATTCACGCCTTCCAGCATCACATATTCAAAGGTGATAAAATCGCGCGGTGCGCGTTCCAGATAACGCTGGCATGCGGCCAGCAACATCTTGAGCGGATACTTCTGGTTGATCGGCACCAATTCGTCGCGCAATGTGTCATTCGGCGCATGCAACGACACCGCCAAAGCCACCGGACATTCATCGCGCAATCTGTCCATCGCGGGGACTATTCCGGAAGTGGACACCGTCACGCGCCGGCGCGACAATCCATACGCGTGATCGTCCAGCATCAGGCGCAATGCGCTCACGGTATTGTCGAAATTCAGCAAAGGTTCGCCCATGCCCATCATCACCACGTTGCTGATAGTCCACAAACCTTCGGCATTTTTGCCCAATTGATGATTCGCCCACCACAACTGGCCGATGATCTCCGCCACGCTGAGGTTACGATTGAATCCCTGCTTTCCGGTAGAACAGAATGAGCAATTCAGCGCGCAGCCAGCCTGGGTGGAAATGCATAGCGTACCCCTGGACTCTTCGGGAATGTACACCGCTTCCACGGCATTGCCGGTACCTACATTCAGCAACCACTTGCGCGTGCCATCATCGGATAGTTCTTCGCGCAGCACATTTGGAGTGGTAATGCAGGCAGATTGCGTGAGCTTGTCACGCAACGTGGCCGCAATGTCCGTCATGGCGGCAAAATCGGACTCGCCAACTTTATATATCCAGCGCATCAATTGGCGGGCGCGGAAGGGTTTCTCACCCATTTCCGTAAAATATCCGGCCAATGCGTGAGCATCAAAGTTGAGGAGATTCTGTTGCATTAAATTCTTCGAGTATTAACGCAAGTAAACATTCATCGTCGGGAAGAAATACGCAATTTCCACTGCAGCCGTCTCAGCCGCATCGGAACCGTGTACCGCATTGGCATCGATGCTGTCCGCGAAATCAGCGCGTATGGTACCTTTGTCAGCCTTTTTTGGGTCAGTTGCGCCCATCAAATCGCGGTTCTTCAGAATCGCCCCTTCGCCTTCCAGCGCCTGGATCATCACCGGCCCAGAGATCATGAAATCCACCAAATCCTTGAAAAATGGACGGGTGCGATGTACCGCGTAAAAACCTTCAGCATCCACACGGGACAGCTGCACCATGCGCGCGGCTATGACTTTCAAACCGGCTTTTTCAAAGCGAGTGTAAATCTGCCCAATGACATTCTTGGCAACTGCATCAGGTTTAATAATCGACAGGGTACGTTCAACAGTCATGCTTACTTCTCCAAAACTTAAAGTTAATCAAAAAAAC
>JANYHX010000097.1 GCA_025362155.1 Gallionella sp.
GTGTACTCCCCACAGCTGCCGCCAAATGGTCTTGGCTATGGGCGATTTAGTTTTCCTGATGTCAACAAATGGAATTGCGTTTTTCGAGAAACAAATATTACTCCGGGATCTTACGGTTACCAGTGTTTGATCATTCTTGGCACTGTTAATGAAGTGGAGGATACGTTGCGTAGGCTTTATGTTGACAAAACGTACGGGCGCCATTCTCCCTAAAAATCTCCATGCTGATCGACCTTAATGTTCAACTATTAATGCGCAATCTTCTCAATGGCCGAGTTTCAAACGGAACCTCACCATATTCAAAAAGCGTTAAGACGACTTCGTGATCGCCACTAGGGAAGCCAATTCGCTCAAATCGAAACACTAAATCGCGCTGAGCTGCTGGGCGTACTAACCAGGACGGAGCGATGGCTTGAAGTGCGGACTCCCGAAACGGGCGCGCCAGCCGCTACTCTACTGGCCCAACCCAACGAAAGCTGGGCCATGGACTTCATGAGCGATGCGCTCTATCGTGGCCGCCGGTTCCGCACATTGAACGTGCTGTGCTCTTGTGCTACCTTGTTAATTATACCTGTTAATGTATAATTAACACATGGTAAATCAAAAACCGCTTGAATGGATAGGGAGTAGCCACAAGGATTTGATGGCACTGCCTGTCAGTGTTAGGCAATTCTTCGGTTATGCACTCTCCCTTGCTCAGGCAGGTGATCAACACGATGCTGCGAAACCGCTTAAGGGCTTTCATGGTGCAGGCGTGGTTGAGGTTGTTGAAAATGATGTCGGCGGTACATATCGTGCCATCTACACGGTGAAGTTCAAGGAAGCTGTGTTTGTCCTGCACTGCTTTCAGAAAAAGAGCAAGCGCGGCATTGCTACGCCGAAAGAGGATATGGACATTATTCACGCTAGGCTGAAAATCGCCGAGGCGATTACAAAGGAGTTGCAAAATGAAAAAAAGGCTCATTGACGGTACAGAGGTTCAACGCAGTTCTGGCAACGTGTATGCCGATCTTGGGTTGCCTGACGCGGAAAAACTCAAAATCAAAACGGGCTTGGTGATCGAGATCAGGAAGGCTATGCGCCGCCTTGAATTGACTCAGCAAGCGGCGGCAAAGCGCATGGGTATTACTCAGCCCAAAGTGTCTGACATGATGAGAGGCGACTTCTCTAATCTGTCAGAACGAAAGCTAATGGATTGTTTGAATCGGCTTGGTTATGACATTGAAATAAAAATTAGACCCACTTCTGAGACTGTCGGGCACTTAATGCTGGCTGTCTAGTGTAGTGCATCGTTCTTGGTAATACTTATGTTAAAACCCTTGCAGCGCTGATCGTTGGCATAAAGATGTTCGATTTGACGCCATATACAGAAATCTGTATTGTTGAGCCATGAAGACCACTCTCGACATCAATGATTCCCTGCTTGCAAATGCAAAAGCGCTAGCTGCGCAGCAGCGGACAACCCTAACGCGTCTGATTGAGGAAGGATTGCAACTCCGCCTTCGGTCTCCCCTTGCCGCACCCAGAATAAGCAAGCGAAAGATTCCTGTCTTCAAGGGGCGTGGGGGGTTAGTTGTTGGGCTAAACCCAATCAGTAATAAAGCAATGCTGGATGCCGCTGACAATGACGCCTGATGTCAATGTGTTGATTGCAGCATCACGCAGTGATCATCCTCACCACAAGAGGGCCTATGCGCGCATGGATGAAGCCATTGTGGCTTGCGCGGATGGGGTAAGCCTGAAGCTAATGCCTATGGTTGTTGCCAGTTTTTTACGGTTGGTAACAAATTCGAAGATATTCGTTCAGCCAACCCCTGTGGAAGATGCCGTGGGATTTCTGGATGCGCTCTTGGCTGTGCCGGGCGTGGAGATACCTTCTCTCGGCACCGAGTGGCCAATGTTGCGCCAAATCTGCATAGGGAAGAAGCTGTCCGCGAACAACATTCCTGATGCGTGGCTCGCGGCGGCAGTGATTCAACTCGGCGAACACCTTGTCACATTCGACACAGATTTCAAGAAACTGCTAAGCCGGACGCAAGTGACTGTGCTTGTTTCGGGCTAAGGAAACGCTGAATAAGTCCTCCGTTCGTGGTGAGCTTGTCGAACCATGAATGGAGGGCGATTAACAATCAATGCATTAGCTTGCCGATCCTTCGACAGGCTCAGGGCGAACGGACTTATTCAGCGTTTCCCTAAGAATTTGGCAGGTGAATACATTTGCATTCCAAGAAGGGCAATTGCTATGACACTGAAACCCAAGATCGCACTACGCCCGCAATTTTTCCCGTCGTGCGCAAAGTGCAACTTTTGTGCGGCAGGTAACTAAAACGATGCGACTCTCTCAACAAACACAGCAAATTATCCGGGATACTGTCCGAGAGATTTTTGGTGTCGAGGCTAATGTAAAACTTTTCGGATCAAGAATAGACGATGATGCACGGGGCGGCGATATTGACCTGCTCGTTGAGCTGCCATCTGTCACGGCGGAGATCGAGCGTAAAACTATGCAACTTGCCGCCAGGCTTCAATTACGCATCGGCGATCAGCCTATTGATGTGCTGGTGCTTGATCCTTCAACACCCCGGCAACCAATACACGAGCAAGCCTCCATGACTGGAATAAGATTATGAGCTCAACCTTGGGTTTGCCAGCAGCGCGTTTTCTGCATACGTTAGAGATAGTCGCGAAAGAAGGAAAGCATCTGTCCTATAGTTGGAACAGCCTGTTCAACCAAACAATTGATGTCGAGTGGGTAGTCAGTCTGGAGCAAAACCCCGGTTGTGCCGAGCAACTAGAAGCCTTTGTGTCCCGGTTTGGCAGAATGCAAGATACGATGGCGGATAAATTATTTCCACGCTGGCTGCTTGCGCTTGCTGAGGAGCCGGGTAGTCAAATCGAAACACTAAATCGCGCTGAGCGACTAGGCGTACTAACCAGCACGGAGCGATGGCTTGAGCCTTTACGTCGCGTTTAAACTGACCGGAACGAATCGGACTACGCACATCAAATGCCCAAATCCTTAAATAGCGCATCAGCGGATGCAAACCGCTTACCCTTGCCTTGATCCAGTTCTTCCATGGAAGCAATCGTGGTCGTGTTGGGCGATTCTTGACGTGCAATGTAAAATCGCATCAAGTCACGCACAATCTGGGCTGCTGGCCGGTGTGCTGTGGCCGCGACAGCCATAAACCGATCACGCAACTCTGATTCCATCTTGATCGACATTTGTACTTCTTTGGACATGGCAGACCTCTGACGCGGTTAAATGAGTAGATAGGCTACCATATACCTATTAGATATTCAACGGATACCCGAACCATTGTTGCCCAATCTTGGAAGGCTAATGCAAAAGTATATTGCCGCGCAAATTTCAGAAGTACAGCTGGTAACGGCGGGTAGTCAATGAAGGTAAAAAGATGTGGCAGTGCATTGCGGATAAGTGAGCGTGCGGCACGAATGTTTCGGTGCGTGTAACTTTGAAGTGGCGCGCGCTTGGCAGATTGAGCATGGTTTTTATATCGATATCGGCGCTCAAGACAGCCTTTGAAATCAAAACCAAATGTCCAAATCAATGGGGATCCGCTAACTGGCCTATTGATATTGCGACTTTATACATCTTAACTGCAATAAAGTCGCGTCTTTCTTGCATTTGTTGTATGCTGTACGCATGAAACGCTATCTTGATGATATTGTTTTGAACGATCTTGCCACCAAGGCGGTTGTGTTGACTGGTCCACGTCAAGTGGGGAAAACCACCTTGAGCAGGCAGCTGATGCAGTCCTTCGGCAGTGCCCAGTATTTGAATTGGGACGTATTGGCAGACCGCGTGGTATTGCAGCGGCAGTCGTGGAATCCACGTGCCGGACTGCTGGTGATGGATGAAATTCACAAGATGCCAAATTGGAAGGCATGGTTCAAAGGTGTGTGGGACGGTCGCCTGGCTGGGCAGGCATTGTTGGTGACGGGCAGTGCCCGCATGGAGACATTCCGGCAAGCGGGTGATTCGTTGGCGGGGCGGTATTTTGCGTTTCGGTTGCATCCGATTTCGGTGCGCGAGTGGTGCGAGCAGCAGGGAGTTGATCCCGCAACTGCACTCGATCATTTGTTGGAGCGAGGGGGATTCCCAGAACCTTGCTTGGCTGCCGACTCGATTCAGGCCGACCGTTGGCGTGCGCAATATTTCACTGATCTGATTCGCGAGGATGTGTTGGAGTTTTCGCGTTTGCATGAGATTAATACGATGCGTCTGTTTGTCGAATTGCTGCGCGAGCGCGTAGGTTCTCCGTTATCTCTGGCTTCGATTGCTCGCGATCTGGCCGTTGCTCCCGCGACCTTGAAACGTTACCTGGATATATTGCAGGCGTTGTTCATTGTCTTTACGGTACATCCATGGCATCGCAACGTTGGGCGTTCCATTTTACAAACACCGAAGGTATATTTTTTTGATAGTGGGTTGGTACGTGGCGACCAGGGGGTGCGGTTGGAAAATGCGGTAGCGGGTATGTTGTTGAAGCAGGCACACTTCCTGCAGGACAGTACGGGAAGAGAGGTTGGCCTGTATTACGTCCGTACCAAGGATGGTGCTGAAGTGGATTTCGCATTCAGCGAGGCCGGGGAGCTGAAGCAGTTGATCGAATGCAAGCTGAGTAACAATAAGCCGCACCGGGCTTTGACTCGCTTCGCTGAGCAGTTCCCCGGCGCTGATGCAGTGCAGATTGTCTATAACCTGCGGCAGGAAGAGCTCCGGAACGGGATCACGATCACGGACGCAGCGAATTGGCTTGCGCAGCTGGCGGCATGAAATCATCAAGGAAAAAAGTAAAGGCATGAGTGCAAGTACATTCAAGACAATAAAAATCCCGGAGAATCGCACTCATTGCACCCATCTGGAAACACCGGTTGCATCGTTCTCTCTCTCACGTAAAAGGAGAGGTGGAATGATGCAGGGCGGCTCTGCTTGAAATTAATTTTGTCAGTGGACGCTCTTTCACCATCGCTGACGGGCATTGGTCGCTA
>JANYHX010000129.1 GCA_025362155.1 Gallionella sp.
CATGCCTGAATCTTTTGTGTGTGTGATGCACTGCTTTAATAAATTTGCGGCGATGCCTTGGCCCATCCATTCCCGTAACACGCTAACGCTGGTGATATAGGCGATGCGATTTTCCTGGTCGTTACAATATGCTGCAACCAATCCCACCAGCCTGCCACCAGACCAGGCTTCAAACTTCGTTGCCTTGCTTGCAAGCTTCTTCGCATAGTTGTTTATATCGACACGATTACTCAAAGGCGGAATGAAAGCGGCATCGCAATGCAGCAAATGTTTAGCAATCTCCGGCTCAGACGCCGTGTTCAACAGATATTTGATCATTGTTCCATTACCGCCAGTCCAAAACCATAGCATCCGAACTCGTTGCCGTTGTAGAGCAAATACACTTTGCCGTCGCACTCAAACACATGCGGGTAGCACAACATATCAGCATCCCAATCACCTGCCGTGACATCAATAGCCGGGTTGTCATCGTCGCGCGTCCAGTTTAGCAAATCATCCGAATAAGCGTGGCCGATACGGTAACCACGACTGCGGTTTTTCCTGAAATCAAAGGATGGGCGATAACAAAAGAATAGATGATAGCGGTCATTGATTTCGATTACCGTCGGCAATGCCTGGCTTTCATCTGCCCCCAAACGGTCGGTGATGATTTGCCTCGCCTCTTCTTTGACCCAGTTGATGCCATCGCTGGATACCGCATGGCCAATCTTGTAAGTACGATCCGGCGGCGCACCTGATGAAAAAATTTTCCAGCCGGTGCCGAAGATGTACCACATGTGGTACACGCCGCCGATGACCTTCACGAAACCATCGCCGACCAGACATGGCTCGTGCAGCGATGCGGCCAGTACCGGACCCGCGCCGATACGCTCAAAGGTGAGGCCGTCGTCGCGGCTGATAGCCAGGCCAATAGCGGTATCCACCGAGACCGAGACTCTGCGGTTCCAGCCGCAGGTATAGCCATACACGGCATCACCGTGGCGCATGACGCTCATCGGAAAAATGCCGTGTTCGTCGAAACAGCCGAGACCGCCGAGAGGGATGACTGTTTTGTCAGACACACGGATTACATCACGCAAATTCTTCTCCATATCGACGAAGGCGATATGGCTTAGATATTTTCCATTGCTTGTGTCTACCGCACGGGTGGAGAAATAAATACGTACGAAATCATCAAAAACCAATGCCTGCGGTGACTGGGCGAAGCGCATGCAGTCATTGGGCAGCTTGTGTTGCGTCGGGTCGAATATTTTGCCGAGTTTGCGCCACTTCATCGTGCTCATCCTTACTCCAATTTCCCGTCCAGCACGGCCAGACCGAAGCCATGCCGACCCACCTGATTACCCAGGTAAGCCAGATAAGTCTTTCCGTCCAGTTCGAACACGTGCGGATAGCTGATCATCTCGTCATCCCATCCATGTTCAGAAATGTCGATGCCCGCTTTTGTGTCGTCGCGCACCCACTCGATCAGGTCATTGCTCGAAGCGTACCCGATGCGGTAACCGTTTTCTTTGCCCCGGTATTGGCTGCTGTAGCGATAGCAGAAAAACATGTGATATTTGCCATTGGCGTAGAATACGTCCGGGCTGGCTTGTGCTTCATCTTCTTCAATACGGCTTGCGATCAGGTCTTTGTTAGCTTTATTCCAATGAATGCCGTCCGAGGAAGATGCCATGCGTATCTTGTAAACCGGTTCCGCTCGCCCCTCCACGATCTTCCACTTGCGCCCCGCGATGTACCACAAATACCAGGTGTTATTGAAACGTCGTATTTTCGGGCCACTCAACACGAACGGTTCATCAGGTGTATACGACAACACCGGGCCGTTGCCGAGCCTGGTAAAAGTCTCGCCTCCGTCGCAGCTGGTCGCCATGCCAATCGCTACATTAAACGGCACGGATTCACAGCGTGTCCAGCCCGCATAATAGGCACGTACTTCATCGCCGCAGCGGATGACCGAAACCGGATAAGTGCCAAACTCATCGAACTCCCCCAATCCGCCCAAACTCAGAATAGGTTGTGCGCTAACCTGTCGCACCTTGAACAGATCAGTACGATCCAGATCGACATAGGCAGAGTAGCTCACGTACTGACCATTCTCATCCGCCGGTGGACGACAGGAAAAATAGACGCGCACAAAATCGTCGAACACCAGAGTTGCCGGAGCTTGCGCGAATTCCTTCAACCAACTGCGCCCTTCGACTTCCTGCGGGGTAAAGACTTTGCCTAATTTTTTCCACTGGAACATGGTTCAGATCAGCTCATAATTGGTCGAGATGCAGGTTTGTATTGCAGCGATCGAATTGAACATCATCACGTCAATGATGGAAAGCCACGGCACAAATTCGTTGTCGAACTGTGCATATTCAAATGGTTTTGAGCGGATGAATTTCAATTCGATGCCGTTTCCCAGAAAAGTATCTTTCGCATACAGCTCCATGCCGCCGATGGCGTTCACATAGGTACGTGCGCCCACCGTTGCACACAAGGCCAGCACCTTGTCCTGATTTTTCAGGCCATGATCTATAGGAATGTCCGAGGAAATTTTTATCTCTGTCTTGATTCCCAGGTGTGCGCATGTCTGGACTATGGAGTGATGCAAATAGCGAAACAGGTTGGCATCTTCATATTTTACAATTTGCTCTATCAGTGGATAGGTCTGAGCAAAATAAGGGGCACGCTGGTAGGCGCTTTTGATCTGGTTAAGCAGCTTGGTACGATTAAAGTCCACCGCAAGTTCCCGTTCGCACACGTTCAAATAATCCGAAGCACTTTTCAGCGGCAACGAGAACATCTCGTCCTTGCCGTTCTGCAATAGTCGGTTGCGGTTGATCCAGCCCTTCTTGGTGTATTTGATGTTGTCGTACACGATGAATTGATCTACTGCCGCGATCAACTGGAAATAGCCGATGTAGGGGAAAAAATACGGCTGCATGATGGCCAGCCTCATCTCAACTCTCCCTGCAGTTGATCGTTTGCTTTGCGTCCACGGTTATTGAGCCGCAATGAACCGGGTGATTTCGGCGACGACTGACATATCCAGATCGGGATAGATCGGCAGGCACAGGATTTGTTGTGCTGCCCTCGTTGCAACAGGTAAGTTTTCTCTATGGGCGGAAGGCAGGCCGCGGTACATCGGGAAGTCGGATATCAAAGGATAAAAATAGCGGCGCGGGTGAATTCCGTTATCTTTAAGTTTCTGATAAAGATCGTCCCGGCTGATGGGATAAGCGTCATCAACCAGAATCGAAAAATAGGCATAGTTGGCAACCTGTTCGCCTGCGCCATTTAAACAACGGATGCCCTTCACCCCTGTCAAGCGCTCACGGTAGTCCGCATCGATCTCTTTGCGCCTGGCGATCGACCGGTCTACATATTTCAGTTGCAACAATCCCAGCGCCGCGTTGAATTCACACATCTTGCCGTTGATACCGGGAGCCACGACGTTGACCTCGCCGACATGGCCGAAGTTTTTCAGCTGATCGATCCGTACTTTGGTTTTGGCATCCGGACAGACAATGGCCCCTCCCTCAAAGGTATTGAATACTTTTGTAGCATGGAAGCTCAGTACCGACAGATCCCCATGGCGCAGTATGCTGCCTTGCCCATCTTGCACACCAAAAGCATGCGCGGCATCATAAATAACCTTCAGGTTGTAATTGTCAGCGATCCTTTGGATCGCATCCACATTGCAGGAATGCCCGTAGCAATGCACCGGCATGATAGCCGTGGTCTGCGGCGTGATCGCTGCTTCAATCTTTGCCGGATCGAGGTTGAGAGTGTTCGGGTCGATGTCTACAAATACTGGCTTGATGCCGTTCCACAGCAAAGAGTGGGAGGTGGCAACAAAGGAAAAGGGGGTGGTGATAACCTCGCCCGTAATACGCAAAGCTTGCAGCGCGGTGACCAAGGCAATAGTGCCGTTGGTGAACAAGGCGATATGTCTGACTCCAAGATATTCGCACAACGCTTGCTCTAGTTGCTGATGAAAGGGACCACCATTGGTCAGAATTTTACTTTTCCAAATTTGCTCAAGGTAGGGGAGAAATTCTTCCAGAGGGGGTAAGAAAGGTTGAGTTACGTAAATCATTGGCAGTTTTTTAGATTCAGTCATGTTCTGGCCTTTTGTATCCTGCAACGGATTATTCAGCGTGGGCTAGGAAGCTCTTATATAAATTTGTGATTTTTAAGGATGCTGTCATTTTTCAACTCCTCCATCATACCGTTGATGTCTTGCGATAACACTCAAATGATTCCGTCGGAGCGTAGACGCGCCAGCCTTGCCACATAATGCGTAGGACCGTTCAACACGAGCATCGCTAGGTATTTAAATCAGGAGTGTCTGGTTAATAGTAGGATAGTCATCCGGCGAGCTAATTAAATTTTAACTACGCCGGAAATGTTGAGGTAGGTGGATTCAGCGTCGACTGGATTTTTCGAGATGCTTGATCGCTGCCAGCGAAAATTCTGCAATGTGGTCACTGATTGCGTTAATTTCCTTATGATCGTAGCGCAATTTGGGATGCAGGCGTTGCAACACGGGATGAGAATGACGATAGAACAAACACTGGCCGAGAATGCTATGTACGCAACGGCGTAATTCTGCCTCAGCGACATTTTTACCGATGATTTCACGCACCAGGTTGCCCAAAAATTCATGCAGCGGCGCGATGGCCTCGCTGACAATCTGATCCAGCGCGGGGGTAGGGTCGGCCAGTTCACGCGCCATGATGCGGCATGGTGAGGAAGCATTTTTTTCATCCAGCAGCATCAGCATGAAGTCGCGCACGAATAGACGTAAACGTATCGGCGGACATTCGGTAGATTTGACACTGGCTTGTTGCAATGCGGCCAGCGGCGCAAAGTTCAACGCTTCGGCAAGCAGGCCATCCTTGCTGCCAAAATGATAATTCACCGCGGCCACGTTCGCATCCGCACGGCGGCAAATTTCGCGTATGGTCGCCCCCTGAAAACCCTGCTGCGAAAAGACCTCGCGTGCCGCATCCAGTAAACGCATACGGGTGTGCTCACTGGCCGGTTTTATTTCCGCTTCTTTTATGTCGGCTGCGGCCATTATTTTCCTGCATCTCCCGGTGCCGTTCCCTCGGGTGTCGTTTTTTCAGGGGTGTTGCTACCTGTCGCATCGTGGCTTTCACCCGCGAATGCCTTATAAAGCTGTGTCGCCGAGCTTAGCCATATACGCCGCACTTGTATCGCCCCCTGTTCGGCGGCAAACGCTGCGCGCTGCGCATCCAGCACTTCGAGATGACTGACTATGCCAGCCTGATAGCGAGCTTCCACCAGACTCAACAGCTGATTCTGCGCGTCAGCATTGGCTTGTTGTGCGGCAAGTTGTGCAGCGATTTTGTCACGCGCACTCAACAGATCCGCCACTTCGCGGAATGCCTGCTGGATGGTTTTTTCATATTGAGCTACAGCGATCACCTTGCGCGCTTTGGCGATATCCAGGTTGGCAGTGTTACGACCGCCCTCAAACAACGGCAGGATGATAGCGGGTTGAAAGCTCCATGCACCGCTTCCTGCATCGAACAATCCGGATAATGTGCGGCTGGCCGTGCCTACGCTGCCAGTCAACGAAATACGTGGCAAAAAAGCCGCGCGTGCGGCACCGATGTTGGCATTCGCGGCAATCAATTGTTGCTCTGCCGCCAGCACATCAGGGCGACGCAATAACACTTCAGCAGGCATTCCGGCGAACAGATCAGAATTGATGCCCTGCTCGGCTAGGCTGCGGCCAGCCGGTAAATCTTTCATCTCGGCCATCGATTTTCCCACCAGAAAATTGAGCGAATTTTCTGCGGCGGCCTGTTGCTGTTGCAGATTCGCCAGTTCGGCGGCGGCGGCCTGGTACGACCCTTCCGCCTGTAACCAATCCGTATCGGTAGACACGCCTGCTTCGCGGCGGCGCCCGAGTAAATCGCGGGTTTCAGAACGCGCTTTGACGGTAGTCACCGCTAGTTGAGTGCGTTCACTCATTTCCAGCCATGACAAGTAGGCATTCGCCACATCAGAAATCAACGATAAACGAAATGCACGTTGCGCAGATTCGGTAGCAAAATAACTCCCTTTGGCAAACGCATTCAGACTGCTGACCCGTCCCCAAAAATCCAGCTCGTAGGACACCACATTCACGCTCACGTCATAACGTTGCGCTTCTATCGCACTGCCAGTAACAGACGCGCTGGCCGGAGTCAGTGAGGCATTTCGTGTCGCTGCCAAATTCACATTCGGCAGTCGATCAGCCCGCTGTATGCCATATTGCGCGCGGGCTTCAGCGATGCGCGCAGTAGCGATGCGCAGATCGCGATTGTTCTCCAGCGCGGCGGCGATCAATGCTTGCAAACGCGGATCGGGGAAGTAATTGTGCCAGTCGGCAAGCGCCAGCCCGGTGGTGGCTTTCAATTTCACGCTGTCCGGCCATGCCGCCGGAACAGGTGCGCCGGGCCGCTGATATGCCGGCATCAATGAACAGCTGCCCAGCAACGCCGCCAGAATAATCAGCGTTGATTTTTTGTATTGATTAGTCATGTGGGTGTTCCTCGTTTGTAGCGGGCTTTGGCCCGTCCTTATGCCTTTGGCCGGGGAAGATGCGGCGGATCACCACATAAAAAACCGGCACAAAAAACACCGCCAATACCGTCGCGGCGATCATGCCACCCATCACGCCGGTGCCGATGGCGTGACGACCATTCGCGCCCGCGCCGGTAGAAATGACCAGCGGCAGGACGCCTAGAACAAACGCGATAGAGGTCATCAAAATGGGACGGAACCTCAGGCGGCATGCTTCCAGTGTGGCATCAACCAGATCATGCCCCTTATCCTGCAAATCACGGGCGAACTGAATAATCAAAATCGCATTCTTCGCCGCAAGGCCAATGATAACGATCAGCCCCACCTTGAAATAAATATCATTGGGCAAGCCGCGTAGCGTCACTGCGGCGAGCGCACCCAGTATGCCAATGGGCACTACCAGAATCACGGCGACCGGAATGGACCAGCTCTCATACAACGCAGCCAGACACAAGAATACGGCCACCACGGAAAGGCCAAACAAAAATGGCGCCTGGCTGCCGGAAAGCCGTTCCTCGCGTGATGTGCCGGCCCATTCGAAACCAAAGCCGGGCGGCAATTGAGAGGCCACTTCCTCCATCGCCGCCAATGCAGCGCCGCTGCTACCACCGGGTGCTGGGCCGCCCGAAATTTTCATTGATGGCAGGCCATTGAAGCGATCCAGCTTCGGCAAATCTACAATCCAGCGTGGCGTGCCAATATCAGACAACTGTACCATTCCGCCTTGTGCATTCCGCACTTGCAGCCGCATTATCTGTTCCGGCGTGGTGCGGTTGCTGGCTTCCGCCTGCATCTGCACTCGCAGGATGCGGCCTTCGCGTACGAAGTCGTTGATGTAGGCAACACCCAGTGCGGATTGCAAGGTTTCATTCAAAGTGGCGATGTCTATACCCAATGCCTGCGCTTTCAGGCGGTCAATATCTATTTGTAATTGCGGCCCTGGCTCTTGCCCTTCCGGACGCACCCCCATCAGCGCGGAATTTTTGCTGGCGATACCCAGCGCCATGTTGCGCGCTTCGAGCAATTTCTCTCGCCCTAGTCCAGCTTGATCTTGCAGACGGAAATCGAATCCACCAATAGCTGCCAACTCGGGTATCGGCGGTACGTTGATGGCGAATATCATCGCCTGCTTGATGCGGAATAATGCCATGTTGGCGCGCTTCACCAGCGAGGTGGCAGAACTATCCGGGCTGGGGCGTTCATCCCAACTTTTCAGGCGGACAAATGCGATTGCCGCGTTCTGCCCGCGACCGAAGAAAGAAAATCCGAGTACGCCGATGACATGCGCCACCTCGGGCTGCTTGAGATAGAACTGCTCCACTTCGGCAAGTACCTCTTGGGTACGTTCCCGCGTGGCGCCTGGTGGTAGTTGGATTACGCTGATGAAATAACCCTGATCTTCTTCCGGAAGGAAGCTGGTTGGCAAATGCACGAACAGCCAGCCCATGACGCCCACAAGGACTGCATAGACCACCAGGTAGCGACCGGTACGCTTCAGCACGTCGCTGACCCCCGACTTGTAGCGCTGGGTGGTTCTATTGAAGAAACGATTAAACCAGCCCAGAAAACCTGTCGTCGGCACCATTTCATGGCCCGGAGAATTTTTTAACAGCGCGGCGCATAGTGCCGGTGTCAGGGTCAATGCCATCAGCATCGAGAACAGGATGGTCAGAATCAGGGTGACCGCGAACTGGCGATAGATCGCACCCACGGAACCGCCGAAGAAAGTCATCGGGATGAATACTGAGCACAGTACCAGAGTAATCGCGATGATGGCGCCGAATATCTGCCCCATCGCCTTGTGCGTGGCATCACGCGGCGAAAGGCCTTCTTCGGTCATGATACGTTCCACGTTTTCCACCACCACGATAGCATCATCCACCACAATGCCGACCGCCAGCACCATGGCAAATAGCGTCAGCGTATTGATCGAGTAGCCGACCACATACAAACCCACCATACCGCCGATCAGCGCGACCGGTACAACAATGGCGGGAATGATGGTGGCGCGCAGGTTACCCAGAAATAAATAGATCACCAGGAATACCAACAGCATGGCTTCCGCCAGCGTCTTCACCACTTCATTGATCGAAATTTCCACGAACTCGGAAGTGTCGTAAGGCACTAACCAGTCCACTCCTTTGGGGAAAAATTTTGCCAGCTCCGTCATCTTGGCCTTGACCGCTTTGGCGGTATCCAACGCATTCGCCGAGGGCGACAGGCGGATCGCGATGGCCGACGCAGGCTGTCCGTCGATGCGTGCCGCAATGGAATAATCCTGCGCCCCCAATTCCACCCGCGCCACGTCCTTAACCCGCACGGTAGAACCATCTGGATTGGCGCGCACGATCACATTGCCGAACTCTTGCGGTGTGGTCAGCTTGCTCTTGGTCACGATCACCGCATTCAACTGCTGTCCGGGCGCCGCCGGCAATTGCCCGAGTTCACCGGTGGCAAGCTGCGTATTCTGGGCGCGCACAGCCCGGGTAATATCGCCGGGGGTCAAGTTATAGATCTGAAGCTTCTCCGGCTTCAGCCACAACCGCATCGAGTATTCTGTACCAAATAATATGGCCTCACCCACGCCCGGTAAACGACGAATATTTTCCAGCAAGTTGGCTGCCGCATAGCTGCCGAGCGCCACATTG
The DNA here is from genome assembly GCA_025362155.1 of Gallionella sp. GTDB lineage: Bacteria > Pseudomonadota > Gammaproteobacteria > Burkholderiales > Gallionellaceae > Gallionella. The sequence continues at coordinate 9,240 of JANYHX010000129.1, forward strand.
TCGCGGCTCTTGTCCGGCGAAATCAGCGCGATGAACATCAAATAATTCCGTGCCGATTTCGCCACGGTTACGCCAACGCGGCGCACCTCCTCCGGCAATCTGGGTTCAACGCGCTTGACGCGGTTTTGTGTTTCGACCGAAGCGACATCCAGGTTGGTACCGGCCTCAAAAGTCAGCGTGATGGTGCCGACCCCCAGTTCGGAAGATGAATCCATATAAAGCAAATGTTCGATGCCGTTCAATTCCTGCTCGACCAGCGCGACGGCGGTTTCTTCCACCACCTGCGCTGAGGCGCCGGGATAGTTGAGCGTGATAGCCAAAGCAGGCGGAGCCACTGCCGGATAAGAAGCGACCGGCAGGTTGCGTAAGGCTAACGCG
>JANYHX010000290.1 GCA_025362155.1 Gallionella sp.
CGGCGAAATGGTAATGAAGGAATTGCTGAAGCTGGACAAAGTGGCTTACATTCGTTTTGCCTCCGTGTATAAAAGTTTTCAGGATGTGGGTGATTTCGCCGATGCGGTGGAGGCAGTACGCAAGTCTCCGGTACGCCGGAAGTCACCCGTAAAATAACGTGTTTACTGCGCAGGACAGTGTATGGATGGCGCAGGCCCTGCATCTGGCCCAGCGAGGTCTTTACACTTCTAGCCCTAATCCGCGCGTGGGCTGCGTTTTGGTACGCGATGAAAGTATGGTGGGCGAAGGTTGGCACGAGCGTGCTGGTGAATTCCATGCGGAAGCTGTGGCACTGCGTATGGCGGGTGAAGCATCGCGCGGTGCCACGGCGTATGTGACGTTGGAACCATGCAGTCATTACGGCCGCACCCCGCCTTGCGCCGAGGCGCTGATCGCCGCGGGAGTCACCCGCGTAGTGGCGGCAGTGCAAGACCCCAACCCGCAAGTGGCGGGGCAAGGCCTCGCGAAATTGCGCGCAGCGGGTATTGAGGTCGAGTGTGGCTTGATGGAAGCGGCGGCACGTGAATTGAATGTCGGATTTTTTGCACGCATGAGACGCGGCACACCGTGGTTGCGTAGTAAGATCGCGATGAGTGTGGATGGCCGAACCGCATTGGCGAACGGCGCCAGCCAATGGATTACCGGCGAGCCAGCAAGGCTGGATGTACAACACTGGCGGGCGCGTTCCTGTGCGATATTGACAGGCATAGGCAGCGTGCTCGCAGATGATCCGCAGCTCAATGTGCGCGATATAAACACAACGCGTCAGCCTTTACGGGTGCTGCTGGACAGCAGCTTGCGCATACCGCTGAACGCGCGCATTTTGAATAATTCCATGCTTCCCTCTGCCGCGGGGAGAGGAATTGAGGCTGAGAGAAAATTATTAATCTACACTGCGGTGTCTGATGCTGAAAAAATTGAAGCCCTGGAAAAAGTAGGCGCATTAGTTTGTGTGTTACCCGATGGCAATGGGAAAGTGAACCTGCCAGGCATGCTTGCTGATCTTGCGCAGCGTGGTTGCAATGAAGTGTTGCTGGAGGCCGGCAGTACCTTGAACGGCGCAATGTTGCGCGCAGGCTTGGTGGATGAATTGGTGCTATACCTCGCTCCACAGCTGTTGGGTGATACGGCGCGTGGCATGGCGCAACTTGGGAAGTTGACTGCTCTGGATCAGCGCATAAATTTAAAGTGGCAGGATATGCGGCAGATCGGGGATGATTTGCGCCTCATAGTAAAGGTAGAAAATGTTTAGCGGGATCATTGCGGATGTAGGACGCATTGTTGAAGCGAATAACCGCGATGGCGGGTTGCGACTGATAATTGCGACCGGCACACTGGACTTGAGCGATGTGCACCTCGGTGACAGCATCGCGGTGAATGGCGTGTGCCTTACCGTGGTAGCAAACGACCAGATGGCTTTCGCAGTCGACGTTTCGCGGGAGACTCTGAATTGCACTGCCGGGCTGGATGTGATCGGTGCGCCGGTAAATCTGGAGAAGGCATTGCGCTTGGCTGACAGGCTGGGCGGACACTTGGTCAGCGGTCATGTGGACGGTATTGCCGAAGTCATCGAATTTACTGATCTGGGTGAAAGCTGGAAGCTGGTGGTGCAAGCACCGCAGGCATTAGCGAAATATATCGCAGTCAAAGGCTCGATTTGTATCAACGGGGGGAGCCTGACTATCAACCAAGTGAATGATAGGGAGTTTAGCGTTAACTTGATTCCGCACACGCTGCAGATTACCAACCTGAAAAATTTACGCGTGGGCAGCCGTGTCAACCTCGAGGTGGATATGATTGCGCGCTATGTGGAACGAATGATGCAAGCCAAGAAAGAACAAGACGGGAAAGAACAGGGCAAATGACAGGAATTTCACCCCTAAAGGAAATCATCGCAGAGATTCGCGCCGGACGCATGGTCGTGCTGGTGGATGAAGAAGACCGCGAAAATGAAGGCGATCTGGTGTTTGCCGCTGAATTTGTCACGCCGGAAAAAATCAATTTCATGGCTACCCATGGCCGCGGGCTGATTTGTCTGACCTTGACTGAAGCTCATTGCAAGCAACTCAATCTACCGCTGATGGTGCGCGAGAACGGTTTGCCGTTGGCGACTAATTTTACGTTATCGATTGAGGCAGCCAGTGGAGTGACGACCGGCATCTCGGCGGCTGATCGTGCTCGTACCATCCAAGTCGCGGCGGCTAAGAATGCCCGGCCTGCCGACATCGTACAGCCCGGCCACATTTTTCCGTTACGCGCACAACAGGGCGGGGTATTGGTACGCGCTGGACATACCGAAGCAGGTTGCGACCTGGCACAATTAGCAGGGCTGACAGCTGCCGCCGTGATTTGCGAGATACTTAAGGATAACGGCGAAATGGCGCGCCTGCCGGATTTGATCGTATATGCAAAACAGCACGGCCTCAAAATCGGTACCATCGCCGATCTCATCGAGCACCGCAGCCAGCATGAGAAGCTGGTCGAACGCGTAGCCCGGCGCGTGGTGCAAACGGCTTATGGTGAATTTGCATTGGTAACCTACGTGGACAAGACCACGCAGCGAACGCACTTGGCCTTGGTGAAGGGTGATATTCACCATGACGCCGAGACTTTGGTGCGTGTGCATGAGCCGCTTTCGGTGATGGATTTTCTGGAGCAAACCGATCATGCCCATTCGATCAGCGTGAATCAAGCCATGCAGAAAATTGGCCAATCCGCGGCGGGTGTGCTGGTGTTGCTGCATCGTGGCGAGACCGCGCAGGAATTGCGCGCGCGTGCCACACTGGAGGCTGCAAGCCAGCAAACCTTACAATGGGACCCGCGCAGCTATGGTATAGGCGCGCAGATTTTGCGCGACCTGAATGTCGGCAAAATGCGTTTACTGGCTACTCCGCACAAGATGCCGAGCATGACGGGGTTTGGGTTGGAAGTGGTGGGTTATGCGCATCACGAATAGCAAAATTACAGAGGTGATATGAAAGAACTGGAAAAAAATCTTAACGGTACCGGGCTGCGCATTGGCATCGTGCTGAGCCGTTTCAATAGCGAAGTAGGCGAAGGCTTGCTGGGTGCATGCCGTGCGCAATTGCTGCAACAGAAGGTAAGTGAAGGCGACATCACGCTGGCGAGTGTGCCCGGCGCACTGGAAATTCCGCTGGTGCTGCAACGCATGGCGCAAAGCGGCAAGTTCGACGCGCTGATCGCTCTGGGCGCGGTAATACGCGGCGACACCTATCACTTTGAGGTGGTGGCCAACGAATCGGCACGCGGCGTGAGCGAGGTGCAATTGCATACCGGCGTGCCTGTCGCTAATGCGATCTTGACCACTGATACCGACGCGCAAGCCATCGAGCGTATGCACATCAAGGGGGGTGAAGCTGCGCTGGTGGCGATTGAGATGGTCAACCTGTTGCGTGGATTGGCATGAGTTCGAAAGTAATAAACCCCAAAGATATGAGTGCAGGAGAAATTAAAAAATCTCCGAACAAAAGTCCGCGCCATCGCGCGCGTGAACTCGCTTTACAGGGCGTTTATCAATGGCGTATTACGGCAGGAGAACCTGCGCAAATCGAGAATCAGATTAACGCCGAAAAAAATCTCGGTCGCTATGACAAGGAATTATTTTCAAAATTATTGCGTGGTGCTTTGGCTCATCACACTGACCTGGAAGCACTGCTCGTTCCGCACCTGGACAGGCCGCTGGATGAGCTGAGCCCAGTGGAGTTTGCGGTGCTGCTGCTGGGAACGTTTGAGTTATGCCATCACCCCGAAGTGCCCTATAAAGTCATCATCAACGAAGCGGTCGAACTCGCCAAGACCTTTGGCGGCAGCGACGGCCATAAATTCGTTAACGGCGTGCTGGATAGACTGGCACCCCAGCTACGCGCTCAGGAATGCGCCGAGCGTAAATCTTGAAGCGCTCATTTCCGCATGACCGAATTTGACCTGATTCGTCGCTATTTCACCCGTGATACACCGAATGCGCTCCTTGGTGTCGGCGATGATGCCGCGTTGCTGAAAGTGAGCGAGGGCTATGTACTGGCGGTGTCCAGCGATATGCTGGTAAGCGGTACGCACTTCCTTCCCGATGCCGATCCGTTTTTGCTGGGTCATAAAACATTGGCGGTGAATCTGTCCGACATGGCGGCGATGGGTGCAACGCCACGTTGGGCAACTTTGGCGCTCGCTCTTCCTGATGCAACCCCCGTAAAGGGGACGCCGCTAGACACTCGCCCTGCGGCTGGTCTTGGCGCAGATGAATCGTGGCTGGAAAAATTCAGCGCAGGATTTTTTGCTTTGGCGCAGCAGTATGGTGTAGAACTGGTCGGCGGCGACACCACGCGCGGGCCGCTCAATCTGTGCGTGACGATATTTGGCGAAGTGCCGGCACGACAAGCATTGCGGCGCAGCGGCGCTCAGCTGGGCGATGAAGTTTGGGTGTCCGGCACTTTGGGGGATGCGGCGCTGGCGCTGGCGCATTTACAAGGCCGTATCCAATTAAGCGATGCCGAGTACGCTGCTTGTGCACCCGCCTTGCATCAACCACAACCGCGTGTCGCGCTGGGATTAGAGCTACGGAATATCGCGAACAGCGCAATTGATATTTCCGATGGACTGCTTGCCGATCTTGGCCATATTCTGGAGGCATCCAAACTGGCAGCGAGTATCAATTTTTCGGCACTGCCCGTATCTCCGACATTACGTGACCATTTGCAGCAGGCATTAGGAAAACAATGTGCCTTGTCCGGGGGCGATGATTATGAATTATGCTTTACCGCACCTATCGCGCACCATGGTGAATTGCAGAACATTTCCGCACGGCTCAAATTGCCATTGACCTGCATCGGTAAAATTGTTGCCGGAACGGGCTGTCTGGTGCACGATGCGGCAGGTAATCCTATCCATATGGAGACTTCCGGTTATGAGCACTTCCGTTGAGTTAATTATAAAACCCGGTTGGCGATTCCTTTTCAGTCATCCCGCACATCTGCTGGCGTTCGGCTTCGGCAGCGGCTTGGCACGCAAGGCCCCGGGCACGTTCGGCACCTTGGTGGCATTTCCGATGTATTGGTATCTTGCCCCTCGCCTGACCAATGCGATGTTCATGCTGGTGCTGATCTGGTCATTTGCGATTGGCGTATGGGTATGCGATAAGACCGGAAAAGCGCTCGGTGTGGCTGATTACGGTGGCATTGTGTGGGACGAAATCGTGGCATTCCTGCTGGTGTTGTTCTTTACGCCGCCAGGCTGGGAGTGGTCATTTCTGGCCTTCGTGCTGTTTCGTTTTTTCGACATTATCAAACCGCCACCCATACGCTATTTCGACAGCAACTGGCACGGTGGCCTGGGTGTGATGTTTGACGATTTATTAGCGGCGGGTTACTCCTTGCTGTGCCTGGCTTTAATCAAGAGCATGTGGCTATGAACAATATCCGTCTACTGATTTGCGGCACCCTTTTTTGTATAAGCGGCTGGGCGCAGAGCGCAGAGTTCACCGCCAAGGTGATTGCGGTGTTGGATGGCGATACGGTATTGGTGAGACGTGCTAGTGGTTTGGTAAAAATTCGCCTGGCTGAAATCGACGCGCCGGAAAAAGCGCAGACCTTCGGCGAAACTTCCAGGCAATCATTATCAGGCATGGTGCTGGGCAAACAGGTGAAAGTGGTCAGTCAGGCCGCCGACCAATATGGGCGGCTCGTGGCGCATCTGAGCGTAGATGGGCTGGAGGTGAATAGCGAGCAAATTCGCCGTGGCATGGCGTGGGAGTATTCCAATTTCCACAGCAACAAAATTTTAATCGCTTTGCAGAACGAAGCTCAACAGGCACCGCGCGGCTTGTGGGCACAGAACAATCCGACCCCGCCGTGGGAGTGGCGGAAATTGCATCCTTCTATAAAGCCCGGGGAAGTCGCTATCTCTGCCACCGATCATTCGGTTACGCCAAATGCAGGCTGCGGTCACAAAAAGCATTGCACCGAAATGTCCTCGTGCGAAGAGGCGAAATTTTATCTGACTCAATGCGGCGTCCAGTCGCTGGACGGTGATGGCGATGGCACGCCATGTGAAGAGCTATGTGCACCCTTACAAAAATCAAAAAATTGGCAAAAACCTAAAAACTGACTACCCGGCATCCCTGCGCATCGCAGCGCAAAGCCGAGGCTGGCTGATCCCAGTCGCTTAACACCCAACGTTCACAATAATGCCCATCCACCAGATGCTCGTGACGATCAGGACGATGAGTGTGGCCGTGTATCAGGCGCGGGTAGTGATATTCGCGCAGCAGTGCAGCCACGGCTGTGTCATTCACGTCCATGATCGCGCTGTCTTTGCTTTGTTTGGCAATAGTGCTGTGTTGACGTAGTTTTTGTATGTATGCCTTGCGCTCGGGGAGCGGTTGGGCGAGAAAGTTTTTTTGAAACACCGGATCGTGTACCTGAGCGCGAAATTCCTGATATTCGATATCGTCGGTGCATAGCTTATCGCCGTGAGTAATGAGCGTGGGCGTGCCATACAGGTCGAGAAGGGTCGGGTCATCCAGCAAGGTAGCGCCAGCCGCTGTTGCCAGCGCCTCGCCCATCAGCAGATCGCGGTTACCCTGCATTAGATAGATTTTTATGCCCTGCGCGGCGAGGCCATGCAACGCCGATATCACCTGAGCATGAAAGAGATCGTGCCGGTCATCATCGCCCGCCCAATACTCAAATAAATCACCCAGTATGTAGAGGGATTCTGCTTGCGGCGCGAGGGTAGCAATAAAGCGCTGGAACGCCGTCATGCTGTGCGTATGGTCGGCGCTGAGATGCAGGTCGGAAATAAACAGGGTGTGAGGCATAAAGAAAAAACGGCGTTGACTATTTTCATACGGCTTTGCCGTATAGAAATTGCATCCCTTTGGGGTTTGAGGCGCCGTTGTTTGTTATTTCACTACTTCTGCCTTGGTGATGATGACATCTTCGAGCGGCACATCCTGAAAACCAGAACGACTGCCGGTCTTCACATTACGTATCGCGTCAACCACATCCTTGCCTTCCACTACCTTGCCAAACACGCAGTAGCCCCAGCCATCCTGACCAGGGTAATTCAGGAAGCCATTGTCCTGGGTATTGATAAAAAATTGCGCGGTGCCTGAATGCGGATCGCCGGTGCGTGCCATGGCGACAGTATATTTATCATTCTCCAAGCCATTGGCTGCTTCATTTTTGATCGGGGCATTGGTTTTCTTCTGTGTCATGCTGGCCTCGAAACCCCCGCCCTGGATCATGAAATTAGGGATCACGCGATGGAAAATGGTGTTGGTATAAAAACCGCTGTTAACGTATTCAAGAAAATTCTTGACGGTGTTGGGAGCTTTTTCAGCATCCAGTTGCAGAGTAATGTTGCCCTTGTTGGTATACAGTTTGACCATGGTGGGTTTGCCTTGAGTTAAAGAATGGGAGGATTGGATTGTAAAGCACAGTAGTACTGCGAACAGCGCGGTGAATATATGTTTCATATTATGCAGCTCCTTCATAAATGATTTTCCAAAGATTATCCTGCTTGATCCAGTATTGACGTTTCTTCATGCGGTTGGATAAATTGTTGCTGCCGTAATCCTGCTCAAAATTAACCACCACCATATTGGGTTGTTCGGGGTAAGTAAACATGCTGACATTGGACAGATTGACCTTAATCCACGATTTCGAACTGTTCACCAGTTGCTTTTGTTTTACCCAAGCCGAGTAATCCATGTCACTACTGAAAAAATTGCGAGCGTAATGCTTGAGGTACGCATCCGTATTGAGGCTGGACCAATCTTTACGCCATTGTTCAACTGCCTGTTGCAAGCTAGCCCGCTCAATTTGATCCTGTTCGCTGTCCCAAACCATCTGGTTGGTAATGATAACCGGAGTAATGCCGATTTGCAGATAGGGCGCGAGCTTGTTCAGATCATCATTTGCCAGTACCACGCAGCCGTTGCTGGCGCGGGGTGGTCGGCTATATGTGCCGCTGGGCGTGCCATGCAGCCATATGCCACTTCCGGCCCGATTATTCCTGTGGTCCCATTCGTTTGGATAGCTAAGTGGAAAAGCACCGCTGCCATATATATCGGCAAGCTGTTTTTTGGGCAGTTCTGTTTTGACGAAATACACGCCTATCGGGGTACGCTGATCACCTGAGGAAAATTTCTCAGTACCCAGTTTGCCGATAGTGATGTAAAAGTCCGTGACATAGCGCGCTTCCCCGTTCACATTTTCATAAACAAACAAAGTGGAGCGACTGGTATCCACTACCAGTGCATACTTCTGTTGCGCGTCCAATTGCCATAAAAAATGTGGTTTAAACCTTGTGTCCGCTTGCGATAGCACGCGCTGTAAGCGCACCCGCGCTTCGTCACGCAGATCTTCAATTTTGTCCTGTGGCGCATTTGACGCACTGCCAAAACTATCGATTACGCCCGCATGCGCCATCAGCAAATCGCCTTTGACCAGCTGTGCCAGTTTGAAGTTTGGATTGACTCTCAACAAACTATCCACTTCGTTGAGCGCAAGATCGAGATGATTGCTATTGATAGCTTGCAAGCTTTTCACCAACTGCGCTTCGATACCACGTGTATCCGGCTCAGCCTGCGCAGTGAGGGATAGCAAGCTGAATAGCAACGAAAGAGCCAGTGGCTGTTTCAATGATTGCGTGGGCATAGTTACCTAGAGCGATCTTGCTGAATAAGCCATTGGTCACCGGATTTCACCATCAGCCAGGTTTTATTGCTGACCGTTTTTAAGTGGGTGGCACGATAGGATTGGCGAAACTTCACTACGGCATGATCGTTGTCAGGAAATTGTATCGTCATGATGCGAATGTCCACATGAATATTTTTTGGTGCGCTGATGCGCTCTCTGCGAGCAGCTTCCCAAGAAACGCGAGTTTCACCATTTGGGGCCTGGAAATCTTTGGCATAGAACGACAGGTATTTATTCGTATTCTTGGCTGACCAAGCGGCTGCCCAAGCCATGATTGTTGCCGTAACTTCCTTGCTGCCCTTCTGGCTGTCAATGTGCTTTGCAGAAAGGGCAGGGGGAGGTTGCGGACGGGTTGCGGGTGATTGAACGTGTTCAGGTTGGTGTCCAACAATAATTGGTGCGGGTGATTCGACACTACTCTGGGGGGGAAAGTTGCGGGCAATGACTTCTTTGTTCGGCGGGTTATTGTGTGGTTCACCTGCAAACAGATTTTGTATCATTGCCAGCTTGGTTTGGGTCGCAGTATTGGCATGATCAAGCGCCAAGGCGCGGTCATAGGCTTGGCTCGCCATTTTGGCGTATATGTCGCCGAGATTTTCATGCGCAGTAGCGTAACTGGGATGAGTACTGATTGCCCTTTCCAGCAACTTTTGGGCTTTATCATATTGACCTTGGCTGGCATACAGCACTGCGAGATTGTTATAAGGCTCTGGCAAATCAGGATAATCTTCGGTCAAAGCGGAGAATATTTTAATGGCATCATTTTTCTTGCCTTGTTCGGTGAGTATCAAACCTTTCAGGAAGCGCGCTTGCGCGTCTTTAGGCTTATCGTCGAGATAGTCATTGATTTTCTCCAGTGCCTGGCTGTGCTGACCCTGTTTAAACAATTGGTTAGCATCTTGATAGTCGTCGGCACGGGCGACCATGCTGACACCCAATATTCCGATGAACAACAATGTCGCATGACAGTTGAAACGATTAAATAGGTTCATATAGAGTTCCAGAATGGCATTCCCATAAAGTATAGGCCGAGACGGCTTCCTGCGCGAACCTAATTGAAATAAATGGAATTCTATCAAATAACTAAGGAAACGCCGAACAAGTCCTTGCGCGAAGGGATGTCCCATCTTGGCAGACACCTGCGATTTCCTGCGATGGATTTCCTTGTCGGCATCGGTTACAGGGCAAGGGTAAGGTCAGGTAGGAGGTTTCCCTATCTGTCCGGACGTTCTACCCCATTTGCCTTGTCACCGGGAATGATCGGCATCCGGCGGAGACTTATCATCTCGATTTCCCATGTCGCGCTTGAATTGCTGGCGTTCTTCCGGCGACATGTTTTTGAAGTGCTCACGCATTTCCTTGCGTCGCTGCTCGCGTTCTTCCGGCGGCATATTCTTCCAGCGCTCTTTCATTTTTTTACGCATTTGTTCGCGTTCTTCGGGAGACATTTTTTCCCAGTGTTCACGCATTGCTTTACGCCGCTGCATACGTTCTTCAGCAGACATTTTCTGCCATTGATCTTGCATCTCACGATGGCGATCAGCACGTTCTTCTGGGAGGCCATGCCTATTCTCTTGTAGTTCTGCAGAGGGTGTGGCGTATTGCGGATTAATTTTTCCCGCCCCTGCGGGCAGGCTGACACTGCAAGCTAAGCTGGCGCTGAGTAAAGATTGAATGAGGATTCTGATTTTTATGGTATTTCCCTATGCACAGGAGCCTTTTATGGTACCCAGTTTATCAGAGACATTGGCGCGTGGTGCTTCACCGTGGTGGCGGGGGCGGCGGGATTTGCCGCTGAAATTGATAACCGGGAACCTGATTGCCTTTGGCATACATGCATTGTTCATAAGCAACGTCGTAGCGCCACTGTGCGTCCCGTGATGCATAGGCTGCTTGATCGGCACCAGCGGAAGCGCCCGCAAAAAGTCCAACCGCTGCACCAACTGGTGCACCTCTATGACCTCCCGCCAGCGCACCTATTGTCGTACCAATTACTACCCCGGTAGCCGTTGTCGCGACGGCATTTTTTGAGGCCACGTCGTTAGGCGATAAACCGATTGATTGCTCGGCATATTGGCGGCACATACTTTCTTCGGACACAAATACCTCAAAGGGTTTACCAGGGGCAGGCATGACTGCAACCCGGGGACCCATAGGCATGTTTGTCATACAACCGGAAAAAATAAGTAGTGCCGAACAGTAAACAATTATGCGCGTCCATTTGAAAATCATGTTGCCTCCTTTAATTATTGTGCGGGTACATCTGGCGAAGGAGCGGGAGGAGTAGCCGGCACAGTTTTCCAGCCGTCCGGACAGGATGCGACATAAGGATAGTAACTATTGGACGAAGTACAGAAATACCAATATTGCGCTGGAGGTGGGGCAACAGGCTGCGTTGGCTGCGTTACGACGATTGGCGGTATATAAGGATCAGGGGGAGCATAAACCACGTGGGGATAAAAATACCATAATCCTCCTGCTACCCACCACCATCCCAGTCTGTCCTCGTGCCGGGTATGACGCCATTCCCCGGAACGCCATACATCGTAATCATGCCGGTCAAAGCGGCGTATATCTCCGCCGCCCCTGAAACCTTCATGTCGCCCTTCATGCCTGCCTTCATGCCTGCCTTCATGTCGTCCTTCATACCGGCCTTCTCTGCCATGGTGATCGTCGCGGTCGGCATTTGCGGGCAACGAGATTGCGAACAGGGAGGCCACAGCCAGTGTTTTGAAAATGACCTTGGGGATAACAGTTTTTTTAGTGGTCATGATGGTTTCCTTTTTCTTAACATAAGAAATGTCCCCTGCGTGCGCAGCCTCTCCTTATTGGAAAGGCTAACCTTACAGCGCATTATTTTTATCATGCAGACGTTGATCGTGACCATGCCGATGCTGAAATTCCTCAAAACGGTGGTCAAATATTTTTTGCTGGTCTGGGGTCAGCGTTGCATAGAACGTACGAACGGCTGTTGCATGTTCGCTCATTTTTGTCTCGCGTGATTTCATGCTGTCCAGCATTTTATCGAGACGGTCCGGGGTATTCATGTTTTTCCAGTCCTGATGGCGCGGCTCCATCCCTGCCTTATCCATTTTGACCGGTTTTATTTTGTTTGAAAATTCAGTCCATGCTGCTTCCTGAGTAGCAGTTAATTTGAGGTCATCATGCAGTTTTGCCATGTGCTTATCAAAACGAACCGCGCCGTCATGTTCGTGTTCCGCACTCCAGGCGTGATCACAATTTTCTTTCGAGGCAAGTGCCGCTGCCGATGCAAGCGTCAGGCCAATGGCGATAAACAATGACTGGATTATTCGGTTATTCATGTTTCTCTCCTAAACGTTAAGTGGGAGAGCGAATCTTAGGCGCAAGTAGTAAGGAAAGTGTTTACGCGAGAAGGAAATGTGTAAAGATTTGTTTCAGGAATGGCAGGCTGGCATCTTGACTACGGTAACAGAAACGGCCTTTGGCAGGATAGGGTTACACAATTTCTTACAGCTTAAATAAAGATACCCTTTATGATGTCGCTATGACTAATTTGCAACGCATTTTAATTGTTGATGACGATGCACGCTTGCGTGAATTGCTATTGCGCTATTTATCCGAGCAGGGTTTTGAGGTCAAGGCGGTGGGAGATGGCAAAACTCTGGACAAGGCATTGACCTTGAAACGCTATCACCTGCTGGTGCTGGATTTAATGTTACCAGATGAAGACGGCTTGGCAATTTTGCGGAGGCTACGTGGGGGCGGCGAGCATGTCCCGGTAATTTTGCTTACCGCCAAGGGCGACGAAATTGATCGCATTGTCGGACTGGAAATGGGCGCGGATGATTATCTCCCCAAGCCTTTTAATCCGCGCGAGCTGGTGGCGCGCATCCATGCGGTGTTGCGTCGCAAGGGAATGCAGCCCGTCGGTGCTCCCGATATTGAAGAAAAAACAATTGTCTTCGGTGAGTGCGAATTGAATCTGGCCACCCGAGTATTGACAAAATCCGGTACGAAAATCTCTTTGACCACCGGAGAATTTGCGCTGCTTAAGGCTCTGGTGACTCATCCGCGCCATCCGCTTACACGCGATAAGCTAATGGAATTGGCACGCGGGCGCGATCATGATCCATTTGATCGTGCTATCGATGTGCAGGTCTCCCGCCTGCGCAAGTTGATAGAACCGGATCAGGCCACTCCGCGTTTTATCCAGACGGTGTGGGGGCACGGCTACGTATTTGTGCCCGATGGAACCAAGCCTTGAAGGGAGACCTTTGATGCACTTGCCCAGATCGTTACTGGTACGCTCATTTATATTGATCGTGATATTGATTGTGCTGTCTCTCGCAGCTTCAGTAACTATTTTCCGCCATGTTCAACAGGAGCCACATGCAAAGCAGATGGCGCAGATGGTCGTGTCGGTGGTGAATCTGACCCGAGCCGCCGTGCTGGCTGCCGCGCCTGAATGGCGTTCCGCGCTGTTGGCTGAATTGGCTGGGGCAGAAGGGTTACGCGTGCAAATAGCCGATAGCAGCGATGTGCTCAAGCCATTGCCAGAACATTCCGAATTGCAAATGATGGTGGTAAAGGTGCGTGACAGCCTGGGAGAAAACACGCGCTTCGCGATGGAACGCAATGATGTTAAAGCATTGTGGGTAAGTTTTTTCATTGGTAATGAAGAGTTCTGGGTTGCGCTGCCCAAAGAGCGTATGGAGCATTCGCTGTCACAGGTATTGTTGCCATGGAGTGTATTGGTTTTAATGCTGGCCTTGCCCGGTGCCTATTTAATAGCGCGCCAGGTTGCTCAGCCGCTGAAGCAACTCACCCAAGCGGCCCTGCAAGCAGGACAAGGTTCATGGCCCCATCCATTACCAGAACGTGGAGCTCAGGAAGTAATTACGGTCACGCGTGCTTTTAATCAGATGTCTGCCGATCTTGCGGCCAATGAGCGCGAGCGCGCATTGGTATTGGCGGGCATTTCGCATGATTTGCGTACCCCACTGGCGCGGGTGCGAATCGCGGCTGAATTGAGCGCAGATAAATCGTTGCGCGAGGGACTGGCTGCTGATGTGGAACAGATGGATGCAGTCATTCAACAGTTCCTTGACTATGCGCGTATGGACGAAAATGAAGCGAAGCAACCGGCTGATTTGAACTCGCTGGTATATGAAGTTACGCAACAATTTTTCGCACAGGCAAAATCCTTGACGCTTGATCTTAACGATGTACCCGCCTTAACAATCCGGCCATTGTTAATGAAGCGCGCGCTCGGCAACCTGCTGGATAACGCCATTAAATACGGCGGAGGCGAAATTACTGTGCAACTCAAGCGGGAGAAAGATAAAGTTGTTCTGACAGTAGCGGATCACGGCCCAGGCATTCCCACCCTGCAACGCGCTGCAGCGAAGCGCCCGTTCATTCGTCTGGAATCCGCACGCAGCAATGCCACTGGGTCTGGCTTGGGCTTGGCCATCGTAGAGCGTGCCGCACAATTGCATGAAGGTGAATTTGTACTTGCGGATAACGAGGCAGGCGGGCTGGCGGCGAAAATAGTGTTGCCAACACAGAAATAGCTAAAAGACCACTTAAACAAACTTTCCCGTTTTTTAGCAGGTCAAGTGGGAAGGCTGAGGGTGTACCTTGATTTCAGGTAAAATCCTGCCGCCATTCGCTCCCCTTCAACCGAAAAAACATGAGCAACACACCCACCACCACCTCCAATTTTATCCGCACTATTATTGATGCTGATTTAGCCAGCGGCAAGCACCGCAATATCGTCACACGTTTCCCCCCCGAGCCTAACGGCTATTTGCATGTGGGTCATGCCAAATCCATTTGCCTGAATTTCGGACTAGCCCGGGATTATCAAGGTCAGTGCAATTTGCGTTTCGACGATACCAACCCGGAAAAGGAAAGCGAGGAATATGCGCAATCCATACAGAATGATGTGCATTGGCTGGGCTTTCAGTGGAACGGTGAAGTGCGTTGGGCTTCCGATTATTTCGAGCAACTGTATCAATTTGCGGTGGAATTGATCCAAAGAAACTTGGCCTATGTAGACGATCTCACGCCAGAGCAAATGCGTGAATATCGTGGCACCTTGACTATGGCCGGGAAAAATAGTCCTTACCGGGAACGTTCAGCCGAAGAAAATCTTGACCTGTTCGCACGCATGCGCGCGGGCGAGTTTGCCGATGGCAGCCGTGTGTTACGCGCCAAAATAGACATGTCCAGCGGCAACATCAATCTACGCGACCCGGTGATCTACCGCATCCGCCGGGCGCATCACATACGCACCGGCGACACGTGGTGCATCTACCCGATGTACGATTACACCCATTGCATTTCCGATGCGCTGGAAGGCATTACGCATTCATTGTGTACACTGGAATTTGAAGATCATCGCCCGCTCTACGACTGGGTGCTGGATAACATTACCATTCCCTGTCATCCGCGCCAGTATGAGTTTTCGCGGCTGGAACTGCACTACACTATCACCAGCAAACGCAAGCTGTTGCAGCTGGTTAACGACGGCCATGTGTCCGGCTGGGATGACCCGCGCATGCCTACCATCATAGGCATGCGTCGCCGTGGCTACACCCCGGAGGGCATACGTGAATTTGCCCAACTGATCGGCATTTCCAAAAGTAATAACACCGTGGATATGGCCGTGCTGGAATCTGCAATCCGTGATGATCTCGAAGCCAAAGTGCCACGTATAATGGCGGTAAACAATCCGCTGAAAGTGGTGATAACGAATTTCATGGCGGGGCAAACGGAATCCCGCACAGCGGGTTTTCATCCACAACATCCTGAATTCGGTGAACGCATCGTGCAATTTGGCAAAGAAATCTGGATTGAGGCGGATGATTTCAGCGAGACTCCGCCAGCGGGTTGGCAACGTCTTACCGTGGGCGGTGAAGTGCGGCTGCGTTATTCCTATGTGATGCGCTGCGACGAAGTAATTAAGGATGGCACCGGAAAGGTTATCGAACTGCGCTGCTCAATAGATACAGAAACTTTGGGCAAGAACCCGGTCGGGCGCAAAGTGAAAGGCGTGATCCACTGGCTGTCTTGTACACATGCCTTACCTGCCGAAATCCGTTTGTATGATCGGCTGTTCACTGTGTCGGAACCCGATGCGGACAAGGAAATCGATTTTTGCGCTTACCTTAATCCTGATTCCCTGACCATAGCACAAGGCTGGGTAGAAGCGAGCGTGCACAATGCCGCAGCGGAAACCCGCTACCAGTTCGAGCGGCTAGGATACTTTTGCACCGATCGTCACGACCACCGTCCCGGAAAACTGGTGTTCAATCGCACTGTCACGCTTAAAGATTCCTGGACGAAAGAGCAGGGGTAATACGCCCTACATCTTTTTCAGCTTTTCCAATAACATCCGCATTGCCTTGCCGCGATGGCTGATGGCATGTTTTTCATCATGCCCCAGTTGTGCGCTGGTCTTGCCAAATTCGGGCAACCAGAACAACGGGTCGTAACCGAAGCCGCCGTCGCCGTGCTCCTCATGAGCGATCTCGCTATGCCACTCGCCTTCTGCGATCAGCGGCTGCGGATCGTCGGCGTGGTGCAGCAGTACCAGCACACAATAATAATGTGCACGGCGGTCTGCTACACCTCGCATAACCTGTATTAGTTTTTCGTTGTTGCGCGCGTCTGACTTCGGATTATCTCCGGCATAACGCGCGGAGAGCACGCCGGGCGCACCAGCCAACGCCGTAACGCAAATGCCGGAATCATCCGCCAGCGCAGGCAAGCCGCTCAAACGGCTGGCGTGGCGTGCTTTGGCGAGCGCGTTCTCGATGAAGGTAACGTGCGGTTCTTCGGCTTCGGCAATGCCAAGCTGTGCCTGCGTCAACACTTCGATACCGAGCGGTTGTAACAGAAATTGAAATTCGCGTAGCTTGCCAGGGTTGTTGGAGGCGATGACTAGTTTTTGCATTTGCTGGTATACCTTATGCCGTCATTGCTGCGGCCAGCCAAGAATGAGCACTCTCGGTTAACTTTCCAATGCCGTCCGCTGCAGGGTGATTAATTCGCTAATTCCACTTTTCGCCAGATCCAGCAGCGCATCCATTTCAATGCGGGTGAAGGCGTGGCCTTCGGCAGTGCCCTGTACTTCAATAAAATGGCCGCTGCCCAGCATCACCACATTCATATCGGTGTCGCAAGCAGAGTCTTCGAGATAATCAAGATCAAGCACCGGGATGCCTTGATATATCCCTACGGAAATCGCGCCGACAAAATCCTTGAGTGGCGTTTCTTTTATCCGCCCCTTTTTCAGCAAGCCACTCACCGCGTCGTGCAATGCTACAAACGCACCGGTGATACTGGCTGTGCGCGTTCCGCCATCGGCCTGGATCACATCACAATCAATCTGGATGGTACGCTCGCCCAGTTTTTGTAAATCCACCACAGCGCGCAGGCTGCGTCCAATCAGCCGCTGGATTTCCTGAGTACGCCCGGATTGCTTGCCTTTGGCGGCTTCGCGACTCATGCGCTCGCCAGTGGAACGCGGCAACATGCCGTATTCAGCGGTAACCCAGCCTTCACCGCTGCCTCTTTTATGGGGCGGAGTTTTTTCTTCCACGCTGGCAGTGCAAATGACTTTGGTGTCGCCACATTCAATCAGTACCGACCCTTCGGCGTGTTTGGTGTAATGACGGGTGATGCGTATTTCACGCAGCTGATGAGGTGACCTTAAGCTGGGACGCATAATAAATTTTCTTTCAAGTGGAAGGAATGTCAGTGAACTATGAAATCTCGAGAGTGTGACTCACTGCCTCAGCGGTCGTGTGGGTCACCTCACCATTCCCCCAGCGCAACGCGACACCAGTGATGTTATCTGAATGTCCTGCTTCACGTTTTAAAGCAAGGCTAACCAATTTATCCAGTACCTCTGGCACAGGCAACGAAAAAAATGATTCGACTACTTCGCGGTCGGTAAATGGACCCCACAGACCATCGCTGGCGAGTAACAGGACATCGCCAGAACGCAATGCCACGGATTTACCGGGTTCCATATAAAATACATTTTCGATGCCGCCAAGGCAATTGGTAATATGGTTACGTTGCGGATGGACGCGAGCTTCATCGGCAGAAATTTCGCCTGTATCAACCCAGTATTGCACAATCGAATGATCGTTCGTCTTGAATAATACCGCACCGTCGCGCAGCAAATACAGGCGCGAGTCGCCAGCGTGACCCCAGTAAAGTTTGCCATCCTGTATCAAGGCCGCGACGCAGGTAGTTCCGGGAAAACTGCCCATATCCTTATCATGGGGAAATTCCATAATGCGTTCGTTGGCGTGGCGCATGGAGGACAATATGAAAGCATTGGTATCTGCAATGCGTGGCTCGGCATAGCGGCCAAACGATTCGACAAAAGTCGCTATGGCTGCTTCCGCCGCCAACTCTCCGTGCAGATGCCCCCCCATACCGTCCGCCAGCACCAATAGCAACGCATCGTTAGTGTAGGCATAGGCAACGCGATCCTGGTTGAATTTGCGGTGACCGATATGCGTGACCTGATGGATCGAAAAATTCATGAGTACAAGGAAGAATTAACAAGGTGGAAATTTCACAAGATGCAATCGTAATATAATGTGGCGCTTCAGCACAGACTTTTATTCGAAAAACATGAGGATACCCAGGCCATGATTCTCAGTATGACGGGCTATGCCACCGCCAGCGCGGAACTTGATAATGGCTCATTGACACTGGAACTGCGTGCGGTCAACCATCGCTATCTGGACCTTCAATTGCGTATGCCCGATGAATTGCGTAGTTTCGAGGGCGAACTCCGTGCCGCGATCACCACTCAGTTGCAGCGCGGCAAGGTAGAGTGCCGCATCAATTATGCAGCGCGATCTGCGCCTGTTGGCGCCGCATTGAACCGCAGCCTCCTGCAACGGCTTGCCATCTGGAACAAGGAGGTACAAAGCGTACTCCCGTACGCCCGCAGTCTCAGTGTAGCCGATGTGTTGCGCTGGAATGGAGTGCTGGAATCTCCTGCTACCTCCACCGAAGAATTGCGTGCCACCCTGCTCCATCTGGCACAAACCGTATTGCAGGAATTTTCAGCTGCGCGCGCCCGTGAAGGCGAAAAACTTCAGGAATTTTTGTTGGAGCGCATGGAAAAAATCGAAGCGCTCCGTAATAGCGTGATGCCACATGTGCCCGCCGCCATCGCTGCCTATGAGCAAAAGCTCATCGTTCGTCTGCGCGATGCGATGCAAAATGCCGACGACGAACGGGTGCGCCAGGAAATCACATTATTTGCCAGTAAAATAGATATTGATGAAGAGTTGTCACGGCTTGCCAGCCATCTGACTGAGATGCGTCGCATCCTCTCATTAGGCGGCACAGTAGGCAAACGGCTGGATTTTTTGATGCAGGAACTCAACCGCGAAGCCAACACGCTAGGCTCAAAGTCGGTAGATGCCGAAGTATCGCGCAGTGCGATGGAAATGAAAATACTCATCGAGCAAATGCGCGAACAAATTCAGAACCTGGAGTAGTTTCGCCCTGTGGCGAAAAATTACTGCTCTCATGCCCTGCCGCAAGTAGCTTACAATTCGTGCTCTTCTTCCGGAAAATCGTCCATGTATAAGGATTTCTTTCGCCTGAACGAAATGCCATTTTCGATAGCGCCTGATCCACGCTTTCTATTTATGAGCGAGCGCCATCGGGAAGCGTTAGCTCATCTGTTGTATGGGGTGCAAGGCGTGGGCGGTATCGTGTTGCTTACCGGCGAAGTGGGTACGGGCAAAACAACGCTCTGTCGCAGCCTGCTCGAACAATTACCCGAGAACATCAATGTCGCATTTATTCTGAATCCCCGCATGAACGTGGAAGAGCTGCTGCAAACCATCTGCGAGGAATACCATATAGACATTCCCCATGAGTTGTTTGGTATTAAAACATTTGTGGATGCACTCAATGCGCGACTACTTTCTGCTCATGCCCAGGGGCGTCGTGCAATTTTGATTGTTGATGAGGCGCAAAACTTGGACGCAAAAGTGCTCGAACAACTGCGTCTGTTAACAAATCTCGAAACCAACACACACAAGCTGTTGCAAATTTTCCTGATTG
The DNA here is from genome assembly GCA_025362155.1 of Gallionella sp. Lineage (GTDB taxonomy): Bacteria > Pseudomonadota > Gammaproteobacteria > Burkholderiales > Gallionellaceae > Gallionella. The sequence goes on from JANYHX010000290.1 coordinate 19,852, forward strand.
GGCAGCCTGAATTGCAGGACATGCTGACTCAACCTGAAATGCGTCAAGTGTCACAGCGGGTCATTGCACGCTATCATTTAGGCCACCTTAATCAGTCAGAAGTGCATGCCTATGTCGCGCACCGGCTGCGAATTTCCGGCGCTACGCAGCTGATTTTTCCTGACCCATTGATCAAGCATGTGTATCGCGCCAGCGGTGGAGTGCCGCGTTTAATTAACCTGATTTGCGACCGCGCATTGCTGGGCGCTTACGTTCAAGGACAACAGCAAGTGACGCTGCCGATTCTTCGCCAGGCAATCAGTGAAGTCTTGGCTGTGCCTCCTCGACAACAACGCCTAGGGGCCATCGTGGCAGTCTTGCTGCTACTATTTATCGGCATAGCGAGTTTATTATTCACGCAATTTACTGATGCAAAGTTCAGTGGGATGCCATCCTTGTTTGCGAGTACGCCCTCTGCGTCAGTCCAAATTACACCCACACCGCCGCTTGCTGCTTCTGCGCCGCTGGTTTCAACTGAAACCCTGCCAGTGTCTGCCCCGCTCCCCACTTCTACTCTCAATTGGCCCAGCAATATTGCACCTAACGACAGCGAAACATTTGCGTTTCAGTCACTATTCAAGCTCTATGGCATCGACATCAACACGCAATCCGGAGAAACCCCGTGCCATCAGGTGGAAACACGGGGCATGCGTTGTTATGCTGGTCATGGTGGCTTGATGGATTTGTATACCCTGAACCAACCTGTTCTGGTTCGGCTATCGTCGCCTGAGGGGAAAAAATATTCCGCAACGCTCACAGCCTTGGATCATCAAGCCGCCACCTTGATTATAGGGGGGGCATCGCAGCGAGTCGCACTGAACGAATTAGCCGATTCATGGTTGGGTCAATTCGTCGTAATCTGGAAAGTTCCGCCGAATTTCAACGAGCGTATGTCTCTTAATCAACGCGGCCTGACAGTGACTTGGCTACGCCATGCAATGGAGACCGCTGATGGTATTCGTGACAATGGGTCTGATATCTTTGATGCAAAACTCGCGCGGCGTATTCGCGCCTTTCAGTTAACCGAGGGCATTAAACCTGATGGTCTGGTTGGCCCTCTTACAGTGATTCGCCTCAACATGGTCAGCGGTAAAGCCGGGCCACGTTTGGTCACCGAAAAGAAAGGTTAAGCATGTCCTATATTCTTGACGCATTGCGTAAATCCGAGCATGACAGGCAGATGTCTGCTGGCCTGGGTGTGGGCCTGCTGTATCCGCTTGAGCTTAAAAGCAAGCAAAATCTGTGGCCAATGCTGACATTGCTGGTTTTTGCTGTGTTTGTTACTTTCGCATTAACCTGGTGGATGTGGTCGCCCTCAACTTTAACGCCCCCAACTTTAACGAAAGCTTCTAATACAATTAATAAACCCCCAATCACAGTCATTTCCCTTCCTCAAGAAACATTCCCTGAACCCAAAGTTATTCCTGAAAAAATACTTCACGAACCGGAGACCATCGCCAAAGCAGAAAAACCTGTTCCGAAGTATATCCACAGAAAAATTATTGTCCCCCATGAAGTTACCCGGCAGAAACCGCTAACTCAAACTGATTCATTGGCTGGCACTTCACCAGGAATTAACAATGCAGTGAGTATTGACCCGCTCAAAAATTTACCCCCACTGGAAATCAGCGGCTATATACATAACGAACAGAGCGGGAATCTGGCAATAATCAACAATCAGCTAGTGCACGAGGGAGAAGAGGTACTCCCCGGCCTGATCCTGGTAAAAATTCTCGAGAACAGTGCGGTTTTTAGTTACCGGGGTTACGTTTTCAGTCGATAAAGATTCAAATCATGGAGTAAGTCATGTCGGGAAATTTATTTATTATCAGCGCACCATCCGGCGCGGGCAAGACCAGTCTGGTACACGCCCTGCTCAACCTCAATCCGCATATTGATTTATCGGTTTCCTACACCACGCGCGCTCCGCGCTCTGGCGAACAGGACGGCAAGGACTATCATTTTGTCAGCCGCGAGACTTTCCTTGCGATGGCGAAACGCGGTGAGTTTCTGGAGAACGCGGAAGTGTATGGCAATCTTTACGGTACCTCGCAAATCTGGATCAGCCAGGAAATTGCCACAGGACGCGATGTCCTGCTGGAGATCGATTGGCAGGGCGCGGCGCAGGTACGGCGCCTGTTTCCGGACTGCATCAGTGTTTTCATCCTGCCGCCGTCCATAGCGGCGCTGGAATCACGCCTGAAAGGGCGCGGCAAGGATAATGATGAGGTGATTGCCAAACGTTTGGCGGCGGCGCGCGAGGACATTGCCCACGTCGCCGAGTTCGATTATGTTATTATCAACGACAACCTGAACGAAGCGTTGCGCGAACTCGATGCGGTGGTGCTTGCCGCCAAGCTGACCTGTTCCAAGCAATTGGCTCGCCATCAGGCCTTAATCAATCAGCTACAAAAACCGGAGTAAATCATGGCCCGTATTACCGTCGAAGAATGTCTCACCCAAATCCCGAATCGCTTTGAGCTGACCCTGGTCGCCGCCTATCGCGCACGCCAATTGGCCAATGGTGCGGCGCATCTGGTAGACAACAGCAAGGACAAACCAACCGTCATCGCATTGCGTGAAATCAGCGAAGGCAAGGTCGGCAAGGAAATCTTGAATCGCGGTCAAGCGTAATCGACTTAATTTCAAGGGTGCCTCAAAAAATTCAGAGTTCGCCCAAATGCCCCACAAGGGGACGCCGATCCACTACGGGCGAAAGCAGCCCGTGCGGAGTCGTCAGCAAGGCGTGAAAAAATTTCACAGCGCCGCATATGATTGATATGTTAGCAAGAAATTTTTTCCGCAACGCAGCAGTTGGGATGAAATCTGGATTTTTAGGGGTGCCCTTAAATGGCCGACGCAGATTTATTGATCGAGGAGCTCTCCA
>JANYHX010000165.1 GCA_025362155.1 Gallionella sp.
TGGGCATGACATGCTGAAGAATTTTTTGCAGGGGCAATAGCGATGATCACACCGCAACAGGTACTGGTACGGCTGATCGAGCAGCGCGAAATCTTTTACGATGAGATGCTGTCGCTGATGCGCCAGATCATGAGCGGCGAAGTCACGCCGGCGCAGATTGCGGGCATACTCGTCGGCTTGCGTGTCAAGAAAGAAACCGTGGGAGAAATTTCCGCCGCCGCTCAGGTGATGCGGGAATTCGCTACCAAAGTGCCGGTCAGCAATCGCGCCCATCTGGTTGATACTTGCGGTACCGGCGGCGATGCTGCCCACACCTTCAACATTTCCACCGCCAGTGCGTTGGTCGCAGCAGCAGCAGGTGCGCGGGTGGCCAAGCACGGTGGGCGCTCGGTGTCTTCCACCTGCGGCTCAGCGGACGTGCTGGAAGCGCTCGGCGTCAACCTCAATCTGACGCCAGAGCAGGTCGGACATTGCATAGACAAAATCGGCATCGGCTTCATGTTCGCACCCAACTTTCACGGCGCGATGAAATACGCCGCCCCGGTGCGCCGCGAACTGGGTGTGCGAACGATGTTCAATGTGCTGGGTCCGTTGACCAATCCCGCCGGTGCCGATAACCAGGTGATGGGCGTGTTCCATCAGGATTTGGTTGGCATCCAGGCGCGCGTGCTGCAACGCCTCGGCAGCCGTCATGTGCTGGTGGTGCACGGCGCGGATGGCATGGACGAAATTTCGATCAGTGACGGCACTTACATCGCTGAATTGAAAGATGACAAGGTCAACGAATATACCGTGCATCCCACCCTGTTTGGCCTGACTACCGCGCCGCTTAATATGCTGCGTGTTGCCAACATCGACGAAGCGCGTGAAAAATTATTGAGTGTGCTGAATGACGAAATCGGCGCGCCACGCGACATCGTGCAACTGAATGCCGGTGCGGCGATTTATGTGGCGGGGCTGGCCAACACGCTGGAAGCAGGCGTCGCGAAAGCCGATCAAGTCATCGCCAGCGGCGCGGCGAAAGCCAAGCTGGAACAGCTTGTCGCGCTGAGCAACAAGTTTAAGCCCAAATAATCCATTGGGATAATCCATTGGGAAATTCCACCCCATCCCCCTCCACCTCCCCCGCCCCCCTTGAAGGAGGAGAGCGTACCGCCGCGCTAACTGTACACCCTCTCCCCTTCAGAGGGCTGAGGTGGGGACGGGGTAAATGCGGCCATCCCTAGCCTTAAGGCCGTAATTTACTGAAAACGTAATCGCTCGCTTGCTGCGGCACGTGGCATTGAAAACAAGCGCTGTCCGCATTGTTGCCGACTGCGCGCTCGGTCTTGGAGTCCCCCTTAAAGCCTTCAAACCCCCAGCCGCCGGTAGCGGCAAACCGCTTCGCGTCTTTGTGCATGACGCCGACCACCTTGCGCGCACCTTCAGTCACCGCGTTGTCGCCGGACTTGGCTTCGAGCAGATCGAATATGATCACCGAACCGTTTTCGAACTTTCCTTTGGCATAGCCCTTCATCGCTTTTGGGTTGGCGTAAATGTGATGTATGCCACCGAAAGCATCATGCAATGCGTGACCTGGATTGATGACCATGCTCTTGACGTGATGCCAGTCACGATAGCCTTCCGGATAGGGCACGCCATCTGCTTGCGCGAACACCGGCAAGGCAAGTACGCTGCCCAACAGACCTGCTGTGATGATTTTTTTCATGATGCTCTCCGGCTTGTAATTTACGGGTGTCCAATGTAGCCTAACCGCACAACCCGCAACAAGCGGGCACAAAACGGTTACCCACTTACTTTTTGGTCTAACTTGCTGATGAGCGATGAAATAAAAATTTTGGATATCCCGAACCCCACTGTCGGGCAGATGATGGAAAGCGTGGTCGGGTGCAAATGGTCGATGGCGGTCATCGAGCTCATACGCGAGGGCGTGAACCGCCCGGGAAAAATGGAACACGCCATCGAAGGATTGTCCGCCAAGGTGCTGAACGAGCGGCTGCGCAAACTGATGCACTTTGGCATTATCGAAAAGCGCGTGTTCGCGGAAACTCCCCCGCATGTCGAATACCATCTGACCGGCTTCGGCAACCGCTTCGCCGAAATACTCGATGCTATCCGCGCCCTGCAAAACACGGCTCGACAACAATAGCCGGCGTAGCCCGGATGGAATGCAATGGAATCCGGGGAAACCCGGATCACGCCCACCAACCCCGGATTTCGCTGCGCTACATCCGGGCTACGTCACTACGTCACCGCAATACCCAATCAGGTTCTTCAACCCGGACTGGTCAAGTTTTGCTAGGTTTGATGCTAGCCAGCATAGCCATCACAGTCGGATAGCGCAGCTTCACCTTCAACTCCCGCTTCATGCGCCGGTTGCTCAGCCGCCGTGATTCGTTCATGAACGACAACAGTATTTCCGAAAGCACAGTTTGCGCCTCGGCGCGGCTGACGCGTGGTACGCGTGGCAGGTTATGCGCATCCGCTACCTGGTCAAAGTATTCTCCCATCTTCAAATGACTATCATCGCTGGCATGATACACACGACATGATTTTCCATACTGTAGTGCCGCAATACTGATGCGCGCCAGATCATCAGCGTGGATATGGTTAGTGTAACTGTCCTCGCTGGCGAGGATCGCAGGGGTGCCTTGTTGTATGCGGCTTAGCGGCAGGCGGTCTGCGGCATAGATGCCGGGCACGCGCAGGATAGTGGCATTCACCTGATTACGTCTGGCCCAGACACGTATTTGCATCTCCGCATCAACACGTCGTTGCGAGCGCGGCGAGGTGGTGTTGAGCGGATGTGTTTCGCTCACCCATGCGCCACCGCAATCGCCATAAACGCCACTGGTACTGATGTAGACAAAGTGCTTCGGAGGCTTGCCTTGCGACAGGGCGCCGAGCAGATTATGGGTACGCGTATCCTGTACCCCTTTGTTCGGCGGTGGAGCGAAATGTAATACTGCATCGGCCAGCCCAATGATGCGTGTGAGACTGTCGCGGTCATCCAGATCGCCGAGCAGCGGTTGCACACCCAGCTCGCGTAATGCGGCGCATTTGGCGGGATCGCGCACCAGCGCGAACACACGATATCTCTTTCCCAGCAAAGGTATCGCTCGCAACGCGACATCTCCACAGCCAATAATCAACAATCGTCTCATGGCGTGATTATGCGTTAAAATTCGCGCTTTCGCGAAACTCCGATTCTTATCATGTCGTTTAACACGGTTATTCAACCCAGCGGTCACAGCTTTCCCATCGAAGCGCATGAGACCATACTCGAAGCCGCTCTCAAGCATGGCTTTACGTTGCCCTACAGCTGCCGTGATGGGGTATGCGGCACATGCAAGGGTAAAGTGGTGGCCGGGCAAGTGGACTACGGCAAGTTTCAGGAAAGCACGTTGACGGATGCGGAGAAATCTGTGGGCATGGCGTTGTTCTGTTGCGCCAAGCCGCTTTCTGACCTGTTGCTGGAGTGTCGCGAAGTAAATGCAGTCAAGGATATTCCGGTCAGGACATTGCCCTGCCGTGTGCAAAAAATGGATCGGCCGGCGCCGGATGTAATGGTGCTGTCACTCAAGCTGCCGGCCAATGAGCATTTGCAATTTCTGGCCGGGCAATACATCGACATTTTGCTCAAGGATCAACAGCCGCGCAGTTTCTCGCTGGCAAATGCGCCACATGATGCGGAGTTTTTGCAGCTGCATATCCGCAACATTGCCGGGGGCGCCTTTACCCAACACGTTTTTGAAACCATGAAAGAGCGCGATATCCTGCGCTTCAAAGGCCCACTCGGAACATTCTTTTTGCGCGAAGACTCGGACAAACCCATCATCTTCGTTGCCAGCGGTACCGGCTTTGCCCCGATCAAGGGGATTATCGAACACTCGCTGCATATTGGCGTAAAACGCCCTATGCATTTTTATTGGGGAGCGCGCAAGCTGGAAGATTTATATATGCTAGACAAAGCCAGGCAATGGGAAAAAGACGGCATCAAATTTACGCCGGTACTCTCTGAGGCGTTGCCTGAAGATGCCTGGCAAGGACGCACGGGTTTTGTGCATCAGGCAGTACTGGATGACTATCATGATTTATCGCCCTATGAAGTGTATGCCTGCGGCGCGCCGATTGTAGTGGAGGCGGCACACCGTGATTTTACTGCCCAGCGCGGGTTGCCTAATGATGCATTTTTTTCCGACGCATTTACCTTTCATCTGCGTAATGAGAGACGCAAATCCATCTCGCCTCCTGCCTAGCCCTGTCCAGTAGAAAAGATTAATGCTTTGCCAGCGCCACGGCATGTTGATAATACTTGAACGCCTCATCAGCATTACCCATGCGTTCCGCGAGCAGCCCCAGCGCAGTATAGGCGGCATGGCTGGGGGCGATGCTGTTGCTGGCTTCCAGATAGCTTTCCGCCTTGCCCCACAACTTTTGCTGAAAACATAATTTGCCCAGCGCCAGCAGCAATCCGGCATCCTGTTTGTTCTGCATAAGCCATTTTTCGGCTTGCTCGATTTGCGCTACAACATCATTTGATACGCACTCGCCATAGAGCGCCACCAGTTCACTATCCCATTGCGCATTCAGGCTCTCGGACAGGAGCTGTGCGGCAAGGGTATCGCCGCCGTATTGAATCAGCGCCCGTGCGGCTGCTGCGGTTATCCGGCTGTGGCGCTTTAATTCGGCGGGAATTGCTTTCAGGCATGCGGTCAGTTCCGCCAAATCATTTTGCTGGTGAATTTTGCCCAGCCATGCCTGCTGGCGTAATTGCTTCGCCAGCGTCATATCAATGGCGGCGCGCGCTTCCAGCTTGTCGAGCGTATTCAGCACTTCGTCCCAATTACCGGCCTGCTGATGCGCTTTCAATTCCAGTGACATTGCGCCGGGATGGCCTTTAACGCCGCTATCGCGCA
>JANYHX010000292.1 GCA_025362155.1 Gallionella sp.
GTGGCCTTGGCATCGAAGTATTTACTGTTGCGTTTGAACTGGGTCGCATCGGGATAGGCATGACTGCTGACTTTGGCAATACCGGCGATGCCGGGCTCCTTGCAGTTGGAGTGATAGAACAGCACGCCATCACCTATTTTCATCTGGTCGCGCATGAAATTGCGTGCCTGATAATTGCGGACTCCATACCAGGCTACAGTCTGCTTAGGTAGCGCGGCGAGATCGTCGATACTGCAATCTCCGGGTTCGGATTTCATCAGCCAGTAACGCATATTCATCCCAATAAAAAGTGCGACCCGATGTAATCAAGGTCGCACTTGAATGAAGCCCCCCGCCTGTGCCGTTGACCCAATATCTTGAACCTGGGTTCAAGAGAGCCGCTTCCAAGTCACATCAGGTACATCCGCCAAAGCTAACTGGGGATGCGCACAACAGTAACATCAAAGGTTGCGGCTTTAAGCATAGCTTATTGGTTCAAAGAATTATGGGTCTGACGAACACTGCAGGGGACAAACCCGAAACACTTTAATCTACCAAGTACTCCTCAGAACAGCGTATCTTGCTCGGCTAAAGTCGCATCAATCGCTGCCTGCATGGAATCCATTCTACGCTTAAAGTCGGCGACGTCAACGCCTCGCCCCACTTTCATGCCAAGTAGTTCGTGAGTAATGTTAAGTGCGGCCATCAACGCAATGCGCTCAATGCTGGCAATTTTTCCGGCATCGCGAATTTCGCGCATGCGCTTGTCCAGAAAAGCCACTGCATCCAGCAATTCACCGCGTTCTTCTTCGGGACAGGCGACGCGCAATTCGCGGTCAAGTAGCTTGATTTCCAGTGTTTTGGTGGCTTTGCTCACGTTTGATCCTGAGGCAGAGTAACCAGCAATTTTTCCAAGCGGGCTTTTGCGCTATCCATCTTGTCGCTGTATTGGCGGTTGCTACTTAGAGCGTGCGCTAGCTCTTGACGCAATTGATGATTTGTATTGCGCAGCTTTCCAGTCACTTCCAGCAGCTGGGCAAGTTTGCTTTCCAAGGCAGTCAATTCATTTTCCATGGGCTGACTATAGATTGAAAAGTGCTGATAAGTCAAACGGTAAGAAGCGCTTATGCAAGCAATTTGTAGGACTTGTGATAATTTTTCTCGCGGCACAGACGAGAATGTTTGTGCTAAAGTGCGCGCCGCTTTGAGGTGCTCGTCTGTATCGCAGATGAGTTAAACGGGAAGCAGGTGCGGGAACATTATGTTCTCTATGCCTGAGCTGCCCCCGCAACGGTAAGCAAGTGCGGATTAGCCAATATGCCACTGTGACCATCCTTACAAGGATGTCATGGGAAGGCGGCTAATCAAGACTTGTGAGCCCGGATACCGGCCTGAGAGAAGATGGGAGTCTGATTTGGGACTCCCTAAGTGGGAGATGCTGCGGGCGGCGCATCGGAACAATAGTCGTGAATGTTCTGATTTTTTTGCCCGTAGTATTTCCTGATTATTTAATTTTCCAGCGGGGACGCTGGGAACTTACTCAGGGAACTACAATGAAACAAAAACTGATGCAACTCCTAGCCATTCCACCAGGCCGTCAAAAAACGGCAACCAAGTGGCTGGTTATAATCACGGTTGCGCTGTTCAGTGCAATCGCACTTCCTTTTTCCGCGTATGCCGATACGCCAATGGAATTGGTGATCGTGACACCCACTCGATTTGCGACTGCGCCAGAAACCTCCCCTGTGGATGTCACGGTGATTACCGCAAGTGATATTGAAAAGAGTGCCGCTAAAACATTGCCGACCTTGCTGGCACAGCACGCTGGCATTCAGGTGCGCAGCAATGACGGTACCCCGGATATGGCAATTGACTTGCGCGGATTTGGCATGACCGGAAATCAAAACACACTGGTTTTGCTGGACGGACAGCAGCTTAATGACATTGAACTGACTTCGATACGTTGGTCAGCAATCCCGCTCGCTTCGATAGAGCGCATTGAGATTGTAAACGGCAGCGGTGCTGTGCTTTATGGTGGCGGAGCGACTGGCGGCACGATCAATATCATTACAAAACAACCCAGCAAAGAAATGCGGGGCAACGCGGGCATAGGTTTGGGAAGCTACGGTACCAAGGAATGGCAACTCGCAATCTCTGGTTCAAGCGATCGTGTTGGCATGCGCGTCACGGCCAGCGGTTTGGACTCGTCCAACTATCGCGCCAATAACAACATCGCACAAAAAAATCTGGAAGCCGATTTGCGTACCGATGTGGGGCATGGAGAAGTTGTCCTGAAATTTGGTGCAGATAACCAAAACCTTCGCTACCCCGGCCCGCGCAAGGTAAATCCAACCACTAGTGTTAATGAGCTTGCGAGTGACCCGCGCGGGACTTCGACCCCGCTTGACTATGGCAAGCGAGATGGCGCACATGTAAGTATTGGAACCAGTCAGCAATTTGATTTTGGGCAAGTGGCAGGAGAACTTTCGTACCGCGACAAAGAACAACAGGCGTATTTTGATTATGGTGTCTGGGGTGGTGCATACTTGGATACCAAGCTTAATTTGCTCTCTTTCACGCCGCGCGTAAAAGTCCCCTATCAACTTGGCAGTTCTGGCAATGAGATGATCGTCGGTGTGGATATTACCGATTGGGATTACGATTCGCGACGCTCGAGCAGCCCAGCCAGCATAGGGACACCTACTACACACATCCTGGCGAAACAGTCCAACCGTGCGCTGTATGCGCAGAACACGACACAGATTGGTACCGCCACCCAGCTGACGTTGGGAACTCGCTCGCAAAGGGTTGAGTACCAAGCCAGGGACGCTGCAAATCCTGCGGCGGATGCGTCCGGCAACCAAGGACGCATTGTGAATGCTTATGAACTCGGGCTGCGCCAAATCCTGAATCAGGACGTGTCGCTGTTTGGCCGCATTGGACGCAGCTTTAGAATAGCTACCGTCGATGAAATATTTGATCAGTACGGTGGCTCTTTGGGGGGGGCAAAAATTACCATACTGGAGCCTCAGACCTCTCAGGATAGCGAGGCTGGCATCGACTACAAGAGCGGGAATAATAAGGTGCGTGCCACACTTTTTCAGATGAACCTGAACAACGAAATCCATTACAACGCAATCACATTCACCAACATGAATCTTTCGCCGACGCGCCGCTATGGGCTGGAGTTGGAGGGTACACATACCTACACCGACGCGCTTGCAGTCACTGCGGCCTATAGCTATACCATGGCAAAATTCCGCGAGGGTACTTATGGCAGCGTCAATGTAACGGGGAATGATATTCCTCTGGTGCCACGACACCGTGCCACGATTTCCGCTTTCTGGAAAACATCCGAGAAAACCACGCTAAGCGGTAATGCGAACTATGTCGGTCAGCAGCATTTTGATAATGATCAAGCCAACACATTTGGTCAGCAGATGCCAGCTTACACCACGGTGGATATGAAACTATCTCACCGTGCCGGTTCATGGCTGCTGGCTGCGGCAGTGAATAACTTGCTCAATAGGCGATATTTCACTTATGCTGTTGCCAGCGCCTCCACGCCCGGAAGCTATAGCGTTTATCCGATGCAGGAGCGCAACTTCTCGCTGAATGCAACCTATGAGTTTTAGTGTTGCTTTGTAGCCAATATCAATAGGTAAAGGCGGCTTGGTGTATGTTGCCCATATGTAATCAAGTGAAATTCCGGGAATGCCATGAATAATACCCAAATTAAAACCATTGCAGTTTTCGTATCGTTAGTCGTGTTAATGGCGGCAACGCGCGCTTACCACTTCGGTACGGTCTTGCACTTACCGGATGCTTCGCTAGCGGTATTTCTGCTCGCCGGATTTTATTTGCCGCGTTGGGTTTTCCCGGTGTTTTTGATCGAGGCGGGACTGGTGGATTATCTGGCGATTAACTATGGCGGGGTGGATGGTTGGTGTTTCTCGCCTGCCTATTGGTTTTTGATCCCGACTTATTTCGTGTTGTGGTTAGCCGGACGCTTCTATGCGACACGTTATCTGCTTTCATTGCGCAGCCTGACCGAGTTTGCTGCAATTACATTTGTGGCTACCGCTATTGCATTTCTGATTTCGAATGCCAGTTTTTATTTGCTTGCTGGTTATGTCGAAAAAATGAGTGCGGCACAATATGCAGCCCAAGTAGGGCAATACTTCCCCCCTTATGTGTCCAGCGTGTTTTTGTATTTGATTACGGCCGCCGTACTACGTTGGGGTGCACGGAAGGTAGTTCGTGTCGCAGCCACCCATAGAGAAAATCAAAACTCTTCATTCAAACAGTAAAGTTGACGCCGCGATAGCAAAAGTCTAAATTGCGCCATCCAATACAACCACCTTTAGGAGATAACCATGGCAGTACTCGTCGGCAAAGCCGCCCCCGATTTTAATGCGGTTGCCGTGATGGGCAACAACGAGTTTAAGGAAAACTTTAATTTGAAAAAACATATCTCGGGCAAATATGCCGTGATTTTTTTCTACCCTTTGGATTTCACATTTGTTTGCCCTTCCGAGCTGATCGCTTTTGATCACCGCCTGGATGAATTCAAGAAGCGCAATGTCGAAATCATCGGCGTGTCCATCGATTCGCAGTTCTCCCACTTTGCTTGGAAGAATACCCCGGTAACCAATGGCGGTATCGGTCAGGTGCGCTATCCGCTGGTGGCAGATACCAAGCATGAAATCTGCAAAGCATATGATGTGGAAGCCAATGAGGGCGTGGCTTACAGAGGTTCCTTTCTGATTGACCGTGCCGGCGTGGTGCGTCATCAAGTGGTAAATGACTTGCCACTAGGCCGCAACATCGACGAAATGCTGCGCATGGTCGATGCTTTGCAATTCACTGAAGAACACGGCGAAGTTTGCCCGGCAGGTTGGAGCAAAGGTAAAGCGGGTATGAATGCCTCGACGGAAGGTGTGGCGAAATATCTGGCTACTCACGCGAAAGAGTTGTAACCCGGTTTACGTCTGTTTAACTGAGCCACCTTTCGAGGTGGCTTTTTGTATTCATGCTTTAAATGACTGCTACAATTTCAGCCAGTCTGTCTTTGGTCTTGCAAGGGGTATCGCATGTTGCTCTGGTTCGTCATCACCTACTGGATCATTTCTGTCGGGATCGGTCTGTATGCCGCCAGCCGCGTGCATAACACCCGCGACTTCGCCATTGCCGGGCGCGGCTTGCCTTTCTATATGGTCACGGCGACGGTGTTCGCCACCTGGTTCGGCTCGGAAACCGTGCTCGGCATTCCCGCCACTTTTCTCAAGGAAGGGCTGCATGGTGTAGTGGCTGATCCGTTCGGCGCGTCGATGTGTCTGATTCTGGTGGGCCTGTTTTTCGCCGCCCCGTTGTATCGCATGAACCTGTTGACCATAGGCGACTTCTACAAGAAGAAATTTGGCCGCAGCGTCGAGGTGCTGACCACGATCGCCATCGTGATTTCCTACCTCGGCTGGGTGGGCGCGCAGATCACCGCACTCGGGCTGGTGTTCAACGTGGTATCCGACGGCGAGATCAGCAAGCTCGCCGGGATGTGGATCGGCTCCAGCACCATACTTATCTACACCTTTTTCGGCGGCATGTGGGCGGTGGCGATCACCGACTTCCTGCAGATGATCATTATCGTCATTGGCATGTTGTACATCGGTGGATCGGTCAGCAATATGGTGGGCGGCGTGGGTGTGGTGGTCGAGCATGCGGCGCAGGCGGGCAAGTTTGATTTCTGGCCGAGGTTCGATGCCAAGGAGATCATCGCCTTCGCCGCCGCATGGGTGACCATGATGTTCGGCTCGATTCCACAGCAGGACGTGTTCCAGCGGGTGCAGTCATCCAAGACTGAGAAGATCGCGATCTGGGGGGCAGTATTCGGCGGCAGCCTGTATTTCGTGTTCGCCTTTGTGCCGATGTTCCTGGCTTATTCGGCGACCCTGATCGACCCGCAGATGGTGAGCGATTTGATCGACACCGATCCGCAGCTGATCTTGCCCACATTAGTGATGAAACATGCACCGTTGTTCGCGCAGGTGATGTTTTTCGGCGCGCTGCTTTCCGCCATCAAGAGCTGTGCCTCGGCGACGCTGTTGGCCCCCTCGGTCACCTTCAGCGAAAACATCCTCAAACCGATGCTGGGGCATAAATTGTCCGACCAGCAGATGCTGCATCTGATGCGCGGCGTGACCGTAGCGTTCACCATACTGGTTACTATTTACGCGATGAATTCCAAGGCCAGCATTTTCAAAATGGTGGAAAACGCTTACCAGATCACGCTGGTCATGGCCTTTATTCCGCTGCTAGCGGGAATATTCTGGAAACGTTCCACCACTCAGGGCGCATTGGCGGCAATCTTCTGCGGCCTGTCGGTGTGGCTCGCCATCCTGGTATTTGGGTCCAATGACCCGTTCGTTCCGGCACAGTTCGCCGGCCTGTTCGCCAGTGCGCTCGGCATGATAGTCGGCTCGCTCCTGCCCAACGTGATGGGCGGACATTTGCCGGAAGAACTCGAGCACGCCAAGCTGCATCACTTGGCCGCAAGTCATACCGGGCACGTGGCGGAACAGCCGCACCATCATCCGTCTAATAAACAAATTTAATATGTCATCTTCCTGTCATAAATTCTTCATACCCTTGCAACCTTCGACAAGGGTTGAGGAAAAATAATGAACGCGAAGATTTTGATTGTAGAAGATGAGCCAGCGATCCAGGAATTACTGGCTTTCAATGTGATGCAGGCGGGATTTCAGGCTTTGCGCGCTGAAGACGCAGATAGCGCGTGGCAACAGATACGCGGCAATGTACCGGATTTGATTTTACTGGACTGGATGTTACCGAATATCAGCGGCGTGGTTTTGGCCAAACAGTTTCGTGCAGATACACGCACGCGCGACATTCCGATTATCATGCTGACCGCGCGCGGCGATGAACGTGACAAGATATTGGGATTGGAGTCCGGTGCGGACGACTACATTACCAAGCCGTTCTCGCCACGCGAGTTGATGGCACGGATACGCGCGGTGTTGCGCCGTCACCTTCCCGGTTTACCGGATGAAACGCTGTCAGCGGGGGGGTTGAAATTATTGCCTGCCTCGCATCGCGTAACGGCCAAAGGCATCGCTGTCGAACTAGGCCCTACGGAGTTTCGCTTGTTGCATTTTTTCATGACGCATGCCGAGCGTGTGTATAGCCGCACGCAATTGCTCGATCAGGTGTGGGGCACCCAGGTGTTCGTTGAGGAACGCACGGTGGATGTCCATATACGGCGTTTGCGTGCCGCGCTGGAGCCGGTCAAAATGGATAATATGATTCAAACCGTACGCGGCAGTGGTTACCGTTTTTCGATTACGACTACTTAACCAGGATTTCGGGGGGATAATAATTTTGCAGGATTTCTGGTTACGCGTAAGTTTGCCCGTGGTGTTCAGTACGCTGGCGGCGTTGTTTTTATGGGGCTTGTTCTCAGCCACACTCGCGTTATGGTTCATGGTGATTGTGCTGCTGATTGTGATGGCCTATCGGGCGCGACAATTATTAAAGCTGGGAGAATGGTTGAACGATGCGCGTATTGAAACCATTCCCGAGGCGGGCGGAATCTGGGAAGAGGTATTTTCCCAGCTCTACAAAATGGTCAAGGAGCATAACCAGACCAAACAGGAGCTGGCTGCCGAACTACATCACATCGAGCAAGCTACCGCCGCATTGCCGGAAGGCGTGGCGATTCTTAATGAAAGTCATCGCCTCGAGTGGTTCAACCCGCTGGCCCAACAGCATTTTGATCTGGATGCCAAGCACGACATCATGCAGGACATTACCTATCTGGTGCGCCAGCCGGAATTCATCGATTACCTCCATGAGTCGAATTTCAATGATCCCTTGATCATGATCCCCTCCCGCCATGATGATCTGGTGTTATCTATCAAGCTGATTCCTTACGGCGGCAACAAGCGCTTATTGATCAGCCGTGACATTACCCAATTCAAACGCATCGAAGCCATGCGCCGCGACTTTGTCGCGAATGTGTCGCACGAATTGCGCACACCATTAACGGTGGTGAGCGGGTTTGTTGAAAATCTGCAGGATATGCCCGACCTCAATCAGGATAGCGCCAAACGGGCTTTGCATTTGATGGCCGAGCAAACCCGGCGCATGGATAATCTGGTGGCGGATTTATTAACTCTGTCGCGGCTGGAAAATGAACAAAGCCCTTTGAATGAAGAGGCCGTGAATATTCAGGAGTTGTTCAAGGAAATTTATCAAGACGGAAAATCGCTCAGCGGAGAACGTCATCCCTTGCGTATGGAGATTGCCAGTTCTGCCAACCTGCTCGGCAACCGTGATGAACTGCATAGTGCATTCGGCAATCTCATCAGTAACGCAATCCGCTACACGCCGGAGGGCGGTGAAATTTTATTGCGCTGGTTCGAGCGTGGCGGTCAGCCGGTATTCGCAGTGCAAGACAGCGGCATTGGTATTGCCCCACAGCACATTCCGCGTCTTACCGAGCGCTTCTATCGCGTGGATCGTAGCCGCTCGCGCGAAACAGGAGGAACCGGCTTGGGGTTGGCAATCGTCAAACATATCGCAATGCGTCATCAGGCCAAGCTGGAGATTTCGAGTGAGGAAGGAAAAGGCAGTACCTTCGCGCTGATATTTCCGCTCAAGCGCTTATTGCCCTAGCGTAAAGCTGACACGCTCGTAATCAATGCCGCGTTCCACGCTAAAGCCCATGGTTGCACTTTGTTTTTCACCATTCAGTTGCTGGATTTCTACCACTCGCCCCGGCTGAAACCAGTTGCGCGGCATGATCAGGCTGGGAGGACTGTGCAAGGCAGGTACGGCCTGCAACAGAACTCCCGGAGCTGTGTTATCCCCAGTGGTTGGATTTATATTGTGCATACGCAGACCAATTGCATGAGCAATCCCCGGCAGATAACGTACGCCGATGCGCAGTTGTCC
>JANYHX010000200.1 GCA_025362155.1 Gallionella sp.
TGCGCGAGGCGATCCTGCGGCTGAATCAGGCCATTCCATCCCGCACCCTTGCTACCCAGCGCGACGCGAAGCTGCTGAATTTGCGGAGCGGGGAGCTACCAACTTCATTTATACTTTCAGCATGAGTGCAACCTATCCAACAAAACTATTGCTGGCGTTCCGTAGTGGAGGCCGTTGCGCATTTCCTGACTGCCAAAGCGAGCTGACGGTGGATGCGCCAACAGGGGGTGACTCGGTTGTGGTTGGCGAAGCTGCCCACATCGCTGGCGAAAACCCGACTGCTGCCCGCTACGATTCCACGATCAGTGAAGCTGTGCGCGATCATTATGACAACCTGATCTACTTGTGTGCAAACCACCACACCCAGATCGACAAGCTGGAAGCAAATTTCACCGTGGACATGCTTCTTCAGATCAAAGCGAATCATGAATCGAAAGTACGAGAGGGAATGAATTTCGCTTTTGCGCAGGTCGGTTTCCCTGAGCTTCAAATGGCAACAGAGTGGGTTAATCATTTTCAACCAGGTGTGGAATCGCAGGATTTTTCGCTTCTGCCGCCCGACGAAAAGATTCGAAAAAATGACCTCAGAAATGGAAGCCGTATAACCATTACCATGGGACTCAGCGTTGCCAAGTTGGTTGGAGATTTCGTTCAGCATGAGGCGCAGATAGATTCAGATTACCCGGAGAGGTTAAAGGCGGGATTCTTAGAAGAGTATTTTCGGCTTAGGCGCGAAGGACATCGAGGTGACGACTTGTTTGACCTGATGTGCGATTTTGCGCAACGAGGAGTAAAGGGGCAATCGAAGCGCTCGGCGGGTCTCGCAGTATTGGTTTATCTCTTCGAGAAGTGCGACGTTTTTGAAAAATGATTTTGCCGACTAAACACGTATCGTTGGATAAGTCCTTGCTCGGGGCGGGTGCCGTCGTGCTTTCTTTGCTCTCTGAACCCATAACAACGACGGGTATTTGGGAGCGGGTGAAGCACGCGCCTGAAATTGGCACATATAGTAGGTTTGTGCTTACCTTGGATTTTCTTTATGCCATGGGAGCGATTGACATGGCGGAAGGCCTCATCATCAGAATGGAAGCACCATGATCAAAAAACTGTCGGCGAACCACGCCTCGTTTAAAACCGTGGAGTTCAGTGCGGGATTCAACGTCATTTGGGCAGACCGGACGAAGGAATCAACGAAGCGGGATTCTAGGAATGGTTTGGGGAAATCCACGTTGATAGAAATCATTCACTTCTGCCTCGGGGCAAAATCCTCCAAGGGGAAGGGTCTGCTTGTGGAGGCTTTGAAGGGCTGGGAATTTACTTTGGAAATTGAGATAGACGGAAAGCCGATCTCCGTCAGGCGTTGTGTAGATGACCCAAATTCATTTTTTGTAGAGGGTGACACGTCACATTGGCCGGTGAAGCCAAAGAAGAAAAAGGGTGAACTCGCTTACGGCTTGAGAGAATGGAATGGGCTTTTGGGAAAATTGTTTTACGGGCTCCCTACGGAAAGTGATGCCAAGTATCAGCCAACGTTTAGAAGCCTCATTTCTTACAGCATCAGGCGAGGGAAAGACGCGTTCACGACTCCGTTCGAACATCACCGAAAACAGGTCGAATGGGACAAGCAGGTGAACAATGCTTTCCTTCTTGGATTGGCTTGGGACGATGCTTCCGAGTTGCAGTTATTAAAGGATCGAAAAAAAGGGTTGGATAGTCTGAAGAAGGCAGCGAAAACCGGAGTCGTAAAGGGTTTTATAGGATCGCTTGGTGAGTTGGAAGCGAGACGGGTAAGGCTCCAGAAAAAGGCCGATCAAGATGCAGCAAATCTCGCTTCATTTAAGGTGCATCCTCAATACGAAGAAATCCGCATGCAAGCCAACCTGCTCACCGAGGAAATTCATGAGGCTGCGAACAAGAACTCGATAGATCAGCGCATGCTGTCTCTCTACGAGAAAAGCCTTGCTGAGGCAGATGCACCGGTGTTGAATTCCATCGAGAAGCTATACGCCGAAGCTGGCGTGGCGCTGCCAGGCGTGACGCTCCGTCACATCGAAGAAGTCCAAACTTTCCACCACGATATTATCGAAAATCGTCGGAGCTATCTTGCTGCGGAGGTGTCTCGTTTGAAAAGTGAAGTGCTGGCCCGTGAACGGACAATCAAGGTGAGGTCTGATAAGCGTGTTTCTGTTATGGAGGTTCTGCAAAGCCACGGCGCCTTGGAGGAATACACTCTCATTCAGATGCGATACTTGGAAGTGGTCAGCGAGTTAAATTCTATTTCGATGACCATCGACAATTTGAAATCATGCGAGACGGGATTAAGCCAACTCAAGATTGACCAAGAGGTTCTTCAGCAAAAGGCGAGGGGCGATTATGAAGAACGGCACGAGATTTGGGAGAAGGCTATCGAGCTATTCAACAATTTCTCGGAGCGTCTCTACAGCGTGCCAGGGCGGTTAGTGATTGA
>JANYHX010000211.1 GCA_025362155.1 Gallionella sp.
GGTCAACACGCTTTGCTGTTCATCTTCCGCGACCAACAAGGAGATGACCTGATTCTTGGCCGCAAGTTTCATACCTCGCACACCGCGTGAGGCACGGCCGGTGGCACGCACATCGTTCTCGTCAAAGCGCACGGCTTTACCACCGTCGGAGAACAGCATCACATCATGTTTGCCGTCAGTGAGTGCGACGCCGACCAGGAAATCACCTTCATCCAGGTTGATGGCGATGATGCCGCGTTTCATCGGACGGGAAAAATCGACCAGCGGGGTCTTCTTCACCGTACCGTTGGATGTTGCAAAGAACACGAACTTGTCTTCGGAAAATTCCACTACCGGCAGGATCGCATTGATCTTTTCGCCCACTTCCAGTTGCAACAGGTTCACGATCGGGCGACCGCGCGCGATGCGGCTGCCTTGCGGCACTTCATAGACCTTGAGCCAATGCACGCGACCCAGGTTCGAGAAACACAGGATGTGGTTGTGGGTATTGGCGATGAACAGGTTGTCGATGAAATCATCGTCCTTGGTCGCCGCCGCCTGCTTGCCGCGTCCACCGCGCTTTTGTGCGCGATATTCATCCAGCGCCTGCGCCTTCATGTAACCGCTATGCGACAGGGTGACCACCACATCTTCCGGCGCGATCAGATCTTCCATGCTCATATCTTGCGTGTGCGTAATGATCTCGCTGCGGCGCTTGTCGCCAAACTGCGCTTTCACCGCGACCAGCTCATCATGGATTATTTGCGTGACACGCTGCGGCTTGGCAAGGATGTCGAGCAGGTCGCTGATTTTGTCCATGACTTCGCGGTATTCGCCGACGATCTTGTCCTGCTCCAGACCGGTCAGGCGTTGCAGACGCAATTCCAGTATGGCCTGGGTTTGCGCATCGGACAAATGATAGCCGCGGGTTTTGCCTTTTCCGACCAGACCGAATTCAGGCAGTAAACCTTCGGGGCGCGAGGCGTCGCTGACACGGCTCAACATGTCTTCAACCAGTGACGAACGCCAGCTGCGCGCCATAATTTCGCGCTTGGCATCGGCGGGAGTCGGTGCGGCCTTGATTAACGCAATGATCTCGTCCACATTGGACAGCGCGACCGCCAGCCCTTCCAGAATATGGCCGCGTTCGCGCGCCTTGCGCAATTCAAACAGGGTGCGGCGCGTAACGACTTCGCGGCGATGGCGCAGGAATGCATCAATCACCTGCTTGAGATTCAGCAGCCGCGGTTGGCCGTCAACGATGGCCACCATGTTGATGCCAAAGCTGTCCTGCAACTGGGTGTCTTTATAAAGCTTGTTGAGGATCACATCGGCGTTTTCGCCGCGCTTCAGCTCGATCACCGCACGCATGCCGGACTTATCGGATTCATCGCGGATTTCGGAAATACCTTCCAGGCGTTTCTCGCGCACCAGCTCGCCGATCTTGATCAGTAGATTGGCCTTGTTCACCTGATAGGGCAGCTCGTCAATGATGATGGCCTGACGACCGCCGCCCTTGTCCATATCCTCGAAATGGGTACGCCCGCGCATAATCACGCGCCCGCGCCCGGTGCGATAACCCTCCTTCACCCCGGCCAGGCCATAGATGAAACCTGCGGTCGGGAAATCCGGCGCGGGCACGTATTCAATCAATTGCTCAATGTCCAGATCGGGATTTTTCAGCAGCGCGAGGCAGGCATCTACCACCTCGTTCAAATTGTGCGGCGGAATATTGGTCGCCATGCCCACCGCAATGCCGGACGAACCATTCACCAGCAGATTGGGGAAGCGCGCCGGGAACACCAGCGGCTCGTGTTCGGAGCCATCATAGTTCGGCCCAAAATTGACCGTTTCCTTGTCTAGGTCGGCGATCAGTTCGTGCGCAATTTTGGACATGCGGATTTCGGTGTAACGCATCGCTGCCGCATTGTCGCCGTCCACCGAACCGAAGTTACCCTGTCCGTCCACCAGCGGATAACGCAGCGAAAAATTTTGCGCCATGCGCACAATGGTGTCATACACCGCCGTATCGCCGTGTGGATGGTATTTACCGATCACATCGCCGACGATACGCGCGGATTTTTTATAAGCCTTGTTCCAGTCGTTGGACAGCTCGTGCATCGCGAACAGCACACGCCTGTGCACCGGCTTCAGGCCGTCGCGCACATCAGGCAGCGCGCGCCCGACAATGACGCTCATTGCATAGTCCAGATAGGACTTGCGCATCTCCTCTTCAAGGCTTACGGGATGGGTTTCTTTGGCGAATTGTTGTTCCATGAATTTAATCTGACCCCAGCAAGTAAAGCATGCAAGCAGCGCATGACAAAGCGCGCATTTTAGCACAGCACCGCCACCCTGAACTAACCCGTTCATGTCAGGAGCATTTGGCTAGCGCATTGATTTTTGTTACAGTCGCCCACTCATAAAAGGGCTAACTCCATGACCAACGCCGACCCCATCGAACTGGAAAAATTCTCGCAGCTGGCCCACAAATGGTGGGATCCGCACAGCGAATTCAAGCCGCTGCACGATATCAACCCGCTGCGCCTGGGTTATATCGATCGCCACGCCAGTCTGCCCGGCAAGACCGTGCTGGATGTCGGCTGCGGCGGCGGCATTTTGTCGGAAAGCATGGCGGGACTGGGCGCCCATGTCACGGCTATAGACCTGTCCGACAAAGCCCTGCAAGTTGCCCGGCTACATTTGCTGGAAAGCGGCAAACAGGTCAGTTACCGCAAAATCGCCGTAGAAGACCTGGCGATTGAGCAGCCCGCTCATTACGATGTAGTCACCTGTCTGGAATTACTCGAACATGTGCCCGATCCGCAAAGCGTCATCACGGCTTGTGCCAAGCTGGTCAAGCCGGGCGGCTGGATATTTTTCTCAACCCTCAACCGCAATCCGAAATCGTATTTGCTAGCCATCCTCGGCGCGGAATATGTGCTGAACCTGCTGCCGCGCGGCACGCATGATTACGCCAAGTTCATCAAGCCGTCCGAACTGGCACAATTCTGCCGCAATGCCGGGCTGAGTCTTGCTGACCTGACCGGCATGACTTACAACCCGCTCAGTAAAGTCTATTCGCTAGGCAAGGACACAGATGTGAACTACATGATTGCTTGTCGGCTTGATTGACGCAGATTGCTTGCATAAATCTTGTTAATGTATATACTTATAGTATCAACATACAGGAGTCAATCATGCGCACAGCTAAAGTATTCAGAAGCGGCAATTCGCAGGCTGTAAGAATTCCGGTCGAATTCCAGTTCGATACCGATGAAGTGGAAATTTTTCGGCGCGAGAATGAATTGGTATTGCGCAAAAAAGCCCAATCGCTGGAACAAGCCTTTCATCTGCTTGGTTCACTGCCTGCTGATTTCATGACGGAGCGAAAAGACGACCTGCCGCAAGAGCGCGCTGGACTGTAAAGCCATGCCGCGCTATATGCTTGATACCAACATCTGCATATACATCAAGAATCATCGCCCAGCCGAAGTGCTGGCGCGGTTTTCCCAACTACCCCCTGGCACGGTCGCAATGTCCGCCATCACATATGGAGAGCTATGTTTTGGCGCGGAGAAAAGTTCCAAACCAAAAGAATCACGGCATATTTTGCAGCAACTGATCGAATTAATCCCGGTATTGCCGCTGGATGAGACTGCTTCCATTCACTATGGGAAAATCCGCCATTATCTCCAGTCCCACGGTAAACCTATCGGTAATAATGATTTGTGGATAGCCGCACATGCCTTGGCCAGCAAGATCATCCTCGTCACCAACAATGTAATGGAATTTAAACGTGTGCCGGGATTAAAAATTGAAAATTGGGTTGCCTGAGGGTGAATGGCATAAAAGAAATGCAAAGATAATTCGATTTTTAAATTATGGGGACGTCATGAAGGTAAGTATTGCTATTGCATTGATGGGTATTATGGGGATTGGTGTGGGTGCAATAGCGGAAAACATTTCGAGCATGGCCCCTTTAATTCCCCTTACAGGAGACGAACTCATGTTTATCATGGATGTGCCAGTTGTACCGGCGCAGGATACCCCTATTGTGTTGGCGCAGGTCTCCACCTCAGGCACAGCCGCCACCCCGCAACCCGATTTCATTCTGAAAGACTGTCAGCAAACCCCAAGTACTGGCCCTTCTTGGTCTGCGGGGCGTGGGGTTGATCCGGCAGGTATGCTCAGTATCTACATGCAGAACAAATACAATCGGCCTGTCGAATTTTCTGCCGTCAAAAACGTTACTCTGCTCGAAGACACTACGGTGGGGAAAATCACTTCGGTCATTGATAACACGGGCCGTTCCTGGTATCGCTACGACCCCCCCCCGGATACCAGGGTAACGTCCAAGCCACATTTATGGCCGAGTACCAAGGCAAGCGCTACAAGATCGTGGTGAATATTGTTGTATCCCCTACAGTCGGCGAAAGCCCGTTGATGGAAGGGCAGCAGCCAGTGTGCCCCCCACCCAAACTCATCAAGGTCAACGGCAAGCCAGTGTCTGGCTCTTTGGGTTTCGACTACAGCGATAGCCTAGCCTCGACACTCAACACCGGTATCCTGAGCAGCCTCTCTGTCGATCCATCAATCGTCATGCTCAACATCGCCGACCTCCCTGGTGGCGCAGTCGGCCAAACCGTAGGCACCACCATCACCCTTGATGACAATGCCGCAGGCTATGGCTGGTTCATCGACCCCACGCCAAGTGACAACAGCGAATTCCTCCCCACCTCCAACCCCAATGAATGGGTAGCCAAAGCAGGCAGTGATGCGGCAGGCAAAATGGACATGCTCAGCGTATTACTACATGAATACGGCCATGCCCTCGGGATTGGACATGCCATTATTCGGGCTGAGCCTGTCGAAGCCTGTCCTAAACAAAGTTATAGAACATGACCATTCACCTTTTAACAAGCTCAAGGCGAACGGATTCGATTAAAGCTGTTCTGCTCGACCTCGACGGCACCTTCGCCGACACCGCGCCCGATCTTGCCGCCGCGTTGAATCATACTCGCGCCACGCGCCACCTGCCGCCGCTGCCCCTGGCAGTGCTGCGCCCGCAGGCCTCGCATGGCTCGCGCGGCCTGCTCAAGATCGGTTTCGGCATTGAGCCGGGCCACCCCGATTACGACACGTTGCGCGACATTTTTCTCGACTATTATGCAAACAACATCTGCGTGCAGACAAAATTGTTCGGCGATACGGCAAGGCTTGTTGACGAACTGGAACAGCGCGGCATCAAGTGGGGCATCGTCACCAACAAACCGCACCGCTTTACCGTGCCGCTGATGCAGGCGCTGGGTTATGCCGAACGCGCTGCCTGTTTGATCAGCGGTGACACCTGTACCCATGGCAAGCCGCACCCGGAGCCGCTGCTTAAAGCCTGCGAGATCATCGGCGTTGCTCCCGCCCAGTGTCTGTATCTCGGCGATGACCTGCGCGACATGCAGGCCGCCAACGCCGCCGGTATGCGCGGCATCATCGCCAATTACGGTTATGTCGGCGATGATGCCTCTGTCGAAAGCTGGAATGCATACGCCAGCGTGGATAAACCCACTGAACTTCTGAGCTTAATCACCCTCTGAAACCTGCTACAATCCGCACTGTTTTGTAGCTGTAGCATTACCCGGGGACGACTTGGCTTCGACGTGGGTTACAAAGCAGCGTAGGGCATACCGAGGACCCGCCACCTCGTAAATCAGCTGGAAAAAACTAGTCGCAAACGACGAAAAGTACGCTTTAGCAGCTTAGTCTGCTAGACCTCACA
>JANYHX010000304.1 GCA_025362155.1 Gallionella sp.
CGTGCATCGGTCAACACCTCCCAAGTTCAATATGACGATGACGATGCCAGGCAATTGGCATCCGCTTCCGCCATCTCGACGATCATCCATCCCAAAAACCCGCTGGCGCCATCGGTACACATCCATATCAGCTGGACAGAATTGAAGAATGGCAGCGGTTACTGGCGCGTCATGGCAGACCTCAACCCATCGATTGAAAATAGCGAAGACAAAAACCAGTTCGCCAACAAACTGAAGCTGGCCGCACCGAAACAGTATGTCGAAGCTGCGGCGCAGGGCGACCGGTATTTCTTTATCCCCGCGTTAGGGCGCCATCGCGGCATCACGCATTTCTATCTGGAGAATTATTCCAGCGGGAATTTTGACACCGACCTGAAAATGGCTCGGATGGTGGGTGAAACAGCAATCGATACTTACTGCGACATCCTGTCTTCGGCAATCGAAAAGCGCACTTCACCGACAGAAGCCGATTACAAAAAGCAGCTCGACTACCACACGCTGTATTTCTTCCAGGTATTGACGCTGGATAGGGGCACCACATCAGGCTTGCTGGTGCACGACCAGAATGACGTGGGCATCCTGGCTTCGCTGCCTGCGCACGTCAACCGGCCTTTGCTGGCTTCATGGAAACAAAATATGCAAGCGCCGCAGGATTTGTTACTGGAAAGGATGATGGCTTGCCTGACAGACGAAGCGCTTTGTCCTGTAGAAGACGATACCAAACAGGCCTTGGCAAATTGCGTGAGAAAATATTATCAGGCACATCCCGAGGCGATCGATATGCAAGCCAGCGGCAACACTGTGCCGCCTACCGTAAACAATCATATTTAATCTGGTAACCGTTCGGGCATGAATCGCGCCCGATTCAATACCGTCCATGCGACTTATGGATGTAATTGGCAAGCTCCTGGCTTTCCTGATTCATCCGCATCAGATTGGTGTGGGTAACCCGGAACAGCGCACGCATCACTTTGTAAGCTAAACGCGGGTTGGCATCTACCAATGACTCAAATGCATCCGGAGTTAGCGTGTAGACCGTAGCATTACCGATCGCACGCAGGGTTGCCTTGCGCGGCGCCCGGTCGACAAATGCGCGGGTACCGGCGCATTCGCCCTCTTTCATGGTGTAAACCAGGTTCTCCTTGCCTTCAGTGGCGGAGCTGATGACAGCAAGCCTGCCGGAAGCGAGAATGAACAGGGTCTGCTCGGCGCCGCCCTCGCTGACAAGCAGTTCGCCATCCTTCAAATGACGCACTCCCAATATCGCCGCCAAGGTCTTGGCTTCGTCCTCATGAAGTTCTGCGCCCACCGATGAGTTGCGAACCAGTTGGTAATCTGCGGTGTTACTCATATCCCAGCACTCCTTTTCATGTTTGCCGTCCAATCAGAAATATTGCCACATAATTATCAACCTGCGCCACACCCATTATCTCCTGCGGACTATTTTGGCTTATTGGTCTTGGCAGGGGGAACGGATTTGCGCACGACGAAAGTCGTGCCGGTTTGTTCGGCCAGTTGCCACGCCTTTTCGGAAGCTCACATTAACGCTTGCGGGGCTTTTTGCAGATCGGAGTCTTTTGAGTGCGAGGTAGGTGCTTTCATGGCAGGCGGATTCACGCCGCAACTCGCTTTCGAGGCGTTCGTTTAGTGTGAGTAATTGTTTGCGCTTCCTAGTAAAAGCCAACATGCTGGCCAACGCCTTGTTGACCGCCTCGGAGGTTGGAAACGCCTTCTGTATCTCGGGCTGCAAAACAACCACATTGCTGCCCTGCATGAATTGCTTGTGATACTTCCCGCGCACACCTGCACCAAGCTGCTCCCGCTTAAATTCGGGAATGTCCTGGTCATCCTTATTTATAGATCGTTTTTTCATATCGAGTCGCCTTTCGCGCACTAATGATTCTGACATTGTTCCTTCGCTCAGTGTGTACCACTACAAGCAGCCGTCCCTTGTTTGATATGCCGTAGGTTCGACTTCTGTTTTCCGTTTCAGAATGGTCGCTATCCGAAAATGTCAGCGCCATCGCATCGGCAAACACACTGACGGCCTCTTCAAACGAGATACCGTGCTTCTCTGCACATTGCTCTCAGCCTTCCGGTAATCCCACTCAAACTTGAACATGCCACATGCCTCGTAACCGTTGAATAAGCTGGAACCCTACTCCCCTTAACTTCAATGCAGAAACATCCTAGCATGGCATCAGTACACATGAAAGCTGCGATAATTTTCGGTGCAATGCCGGTTGGTTGTTTATGGAAAAACTATTGCGATGCTGACCCCTTTTGATCCCCTGATGCTGACCCCTTTTGATCCCCTTTTGATCCGAAATTATTTGAGCAACTCTTTAAATCTGTTAAATAGCTTTTTGTCCTTGATTAGAGCTTCAAGAAATTCTTGCGCGGGGCTGGAATGATTACTTTTCCCAGCGTATATTCGAATTGGGTTATCCCCAAGGTTGTTGATTGCTTGTTCCAAGAGCTTCTTGAGCATTTCAGCATCAACCTCTTTCGATTCCCTCTTATAGCCTTCAAACGATTTTGCCGAAGCTTCCTTGTAGGCATAGTCTTCGCGGAGTCGGGAAGTAAATCCATGCTGTCTTGCGGAGAACCAACCAAGCCAGATGAATGGTGCAGTCAATGCTAAGCGCATTGGTAATTGCTCCCAAGGAATTGTTTTATTCGTATCCACTAGCAATGGGGCAATATAGGTGACTCCCATATAAACCAATCCAATGATTGAGCCGCCAAACAGGAGCAACCAACCTGAGAGGGGAGCAATAAGCCATTTTCGCCGACTGGTAAATGATGCTGCCATTCCTGTCCTGCTCGCATCACCAATCAAGTCGTCAATTTTCAATCTATATTTCTCAAACTCGGCAAATAACGCGATCTGCTTCTTTTTGTTAGCGACCAACTCGGCGTTCAAAGTCTTGAACTCTTCGACGAAGGCACGAATAGCCTTCTCATGTTCATCCACCTGCTGCTTGTTATTTCCCGTTTCGTTCAATAATGCTGCCGACTTCGTATTGGCTTCGGTAATTACTTTTAGAGTATCAATGGCAGAAGTATTGGCTGCTACGACTTGCGCGAGGTTTTCATTCGCTGTCTTTAATGCAGTTTCCGCGCCTACTACAGAAATACGCAAAGCTTCATTCTGTTTGTTGGAATCTAAAAAAATCGAATCCAAAGCATTCTTTACAGCAACGCCCTCATCAAGCTTGACCTTTGTTGCCATGATTGAAGTTTCAATACTCTTCAATTCGTTTAGCTTCGTCTGGTAGCCCAACTGCTCATCTGAGAGGTTATTCAGGCGATACTGCCAGATAACAGTGAATAACTTTTCAATAGCGCTGGTCAGCGCTATTACAACGTTATTGCCGGCA
>JANYHX010000296.1 GCA_025362155.1 Gallionella sp.
TGGCCTTGATCGTGTGCTGTACAGCATGTGGTATGTTCGAACCCGACGATCAAAGCAGTTTTCAATTGCCGATGCCAAAATCGATCACCGGTACCGAACCCAAAGTTTTCGATCTCCGCAAACCACAAATTCTCAATGAACTCATTGATCAGGTCGGTGAAAAACGCGCGATATTCATCGGTGAAGTTCATGATCATGCAGAGCATCACCAAAACCAGCTACGCATCATCCAAAGCCTGTATGCGCGTAATCCCGACCTTGCTATTGGCGTCGAATATTTGCAGCAACCTTTCCAGCGGTATCTCGACGATTACATCGCCGGGCGCATCGACGAAAAGGATATGCTGATCAAAACTGAATATTTCAAGCGCTGGCAAGTTGATTTTCGGCTGCTGCAGCCGATTTTCCAATTCGCCCGGCAAAAACATATCCCGTTGCTGGCGCTGAATATTGCAGACGAAGTCCATAACAAGGTATTCAAAGGGGGGATGAAAAGCCTGAGTCCCGAGGAACGCGCGCAAACTCCGGATATTATTGAACCTGCCAGCGCGCATTACCGGCCACGGCTGAAAGCGATCTTCGATTCTCATCCGCAGGGTGATAACTTCGAGAATTTTGTCGACGGCGTGGTGTTATGGGATTCGGCTATGGCTGATACGACCTCACGCTATTTAAATGCCCATCCAAAATCACGCATCGTAGTGCTGGCAGGTCTGGTACATGTGATGTATGGCGATGGCATTCCCGAACGTGTTAATCATCGCCTGGGCGGTAACCCCAGTACGGTCATGTTGAATGGCAGCGATTTCAGCGGATACCCCGGCATAGGGGATTATGTGCTGGCAACGGAGGGCAAGACAGAACTGCCAAAAACCGGCAAGCTGGGCGTATTGATTGTGGATGGGAGCGCCAGTGTCATCGTCAACGAATTTACCGCAGGCAGTGCGGCACAGGCGGCAAACGTCAAGATAGGCGATCACATTCTCGCGCTTGATGGCATGAAGGTGGCAAATATGACGGAACTGAAAGCGATCATGTTCGACAAGCAACCCGGTGATCGGGTACAGGTGACCGTGCAACGTGCTTCGCAGCAAGAGTTAAAATTTGACGTGACGTTGCGCTGAACGGAAGAATTTAGGGGGCCAAGCTGGCGCGTGGCGCAAGCTTTCCCCGTGGTACATCCACTAAACCTCCATCTTCCTGCTTGACTGCTTGCGCCAGCGGTGAGTTTGTTACAGGCCACATTCCCTTGATTAGATTAGTCAGCTCCGCTCCGCTGAAAGCGGCATAGCTGTATTTGGCGTAATGTGGCAATTTTCTGGCGAGTATAGTCAACATCGCAGCATCAGGCGCAGCCAACCAGCCTGCGGGCGTTTCTCCGATGTGGGCGGTTAAAGCCAGCGCATGTTTGGTGGGTTGGTATTCTTTTGCGAGCCAGACTCCGCCTTCCGATTGCATCGCCCCGCCTTGCACCAGCGCCGCCTGAAATGCACCGCGAAAATTATTTTCCGCACCGAATAACCATACCGCACCTTCCTCCGGCAAGTGCTTGATTTCATCATCCCATTGAATTTGGGTTACCCGCGCTGGCTGCCGCTGCCAGGTTTTGGCAATGGCCAGATATTGCGCACGAATATCCTCAGGCGCTTTGCGCGGCAGCATGATCAATAATTTTTCCGCGCCTAATAGTTGCGAGAGTGCTGGGGGAATTTCGCCGCGATCCAGACGGCGAAATACATCGAACTCAGGATCGACATCCACGCGCAACGGTTGCGCGGCAAACGACAGATGCAATTCAGCTTGTTTGTCTTTTAGCGCAATCACGGTCGAATAAGCATCCTCCTGTCCGGCCAGTGTAACCACGAGCGGCAGGTCGAGAACATAGGCGGCGCCCGGCTGGGTTTGTTCAACTTTGACACTAAGTTCGTACCCGGCTGCGGCGCGGCGAGTACTATTGTTATGGGCTTGGTCGTAATGGGCATGGGCCGATACCAGACGAATTTGCGGCGCGCCGGATTGCTGTACCCATTGCGCGAAGTATGGCTTGAGACTCTCACCGGTCTTTGGGCCAGCCGCTTGAGAAAATGTCTGTTCCAGATCGGCAAAGCTGGCGTGCTTGAACTGATAATTGCGGTAAAAATTTTGCAACGCACGCTTGAAAATGTCGTCGCCC
>JANYHX010000015.1 GCA_025362155.1 Gallionella sp.
CGCGTAATCCTACCCGCGAACATTCCTATGGTCAATGAAAAATAAACCAGACATCTCCTGGCAAATGATTTAAAGCTCCAGCCAGTCTCTGCACCTATATGGCAAAATGCGAAATGCTTGCTTATCTACTTCAATGAAAAAATGAGTAAAGAAATTAGCGTCCTGTTCGTATGCATGGGCAACATTTGCCGCTCCCCCACGGCGGAAGCGGTGTTCCGCCACTATGTGGAAAATGCCGGTTTGTCCGAATATATTTTGATCGATTCAGCGGGTACGCATGATTACCATGTAGGCGATGCGCCAG
This sequence comes from Gallionella sp., assembly GCA_025362155.1. Taxonomy (GTDB): domain Bacteria; phylum Pseudomonadota; class Gammaproteobacteria; order Burkholderiales; family Gallionellaceae; genus Gallionella. Next base: position 305 of record JANYHX010000015.1, read on the forward strand.
ATACGCGTGCACAACGTGCGGCTCAGCAGCGCGGTTATGACATGAGCAAGTTACGCGGACGCCAGGTAGAGGTGGGCGATTTCCGCCGCTTTGATTATGTTCTGGCAATGGATGGAGCTAACCTGGCTATTCTGCAACGCATCACACCACGGGACAGCACTACTCAACCGCGCCTGTTTCTCGAATATGCACGCCATCATCGAGAGCGTGAAGTACCAGATCCCTATTATGGCGGGACGGATGGATTCGAACAGGTGCTGGATATGGTGGAAGATGCGGTGCAGGGACTGTTAGAGGACATCCGTCAACAGTATTTTTCAGCATAAATTATATTAATCGATCAGTTCCCTGTTTACTCGCGGGTAACGTTGTTACAAATAAAAAAGCCGCGCGACTTTCATCGCGCGGCTTTATTTTTCGCAAAGCGGATGGACTCGCCAGTCTATCCTTGAGAATGTTCGGTCTCGATCTGCACCAACGGTTCACTCTCCACATACACTTCGCGTTGACGCTCGCGGCGACGCGGCGTGTGTTTTTCTGGTGTGGTGGTACTGTTCCCTACCGTGCTTAACTTCACCGGATCGGTCTCGATTTGAATCAAGTCCTGTTGAACCAGGCCTTGGCCGTTAACCGAAATTTTTGGCACGGCAGCGGGTATTTCTTTTGCTATTGCGCCCAAGCTTGCTATTACAGGGCTAGCGGTGAGGGTGGGCATGGCGATGTATTCGCTGGGTTTATCAAATCCCTCGGGAAAGGCGATATATTCCGTCGGTTCTGTGTTGATTGGCGCGGGGCTCACTGGTGCTGTGTCCATCTGGTCGAAGGATTGCTGTAAGACAGGAGCACCATTGTTCACTATGGCATTTTGCGCATTTTCGCGATGTTCGCGTTCTTTGCGTCCACCACGGCGTCCACGGCGGCGAGCCCCTTCGCGTGGACTATTGGCCTCAGCTTTTTCTATGACAGCAGCAACCGGATTTTCCAATGCTGGTTTGGCCTCTGCCAGATTCACAGGTGCGCTGCCTTCACCATGACCGCCCGAAGGGCGTGCATCTGCTGGCACACCTTCCTTCGCTATCCGTGGTGGACGCGCTGGTTTGGGTGGGCGTGGTTCACGCGGCTCCGGCGGCCTGGCTTCAGCTTGAGTCGGCTTGTGCCCGTTACGCGGTTCATTGTGGTCACGATTACCGCCACTTTCCGGGCGTTCACCCCGTCCGCGCCGCTTGCCGCCGCCTTCAGGACGTTCACCGCGTTCGGGACGTGCGGCGGGGCGCGGTTTGCTGACCACAGGCTTGGCTGCGGGCTGCTCTTCACCACCCAATGAATTGATCCAGGCGAAAAATTTGCCGAACATCGAAAGCTTGGCCGCTTCTGCCTTCATGGGTGCGGGTTGCATCGGCGTGACGCCTTTCACTACCGCTTGCGCACGAGCAACTTTTTGTTCCTCTTGTGCGGCAGTCAACGGGATTTCCGCAGTTGGCTTTTCCACCAGTTTGTAGCTGGCCTGCAACACATCGCTGTTCATGTCATCCTGACGCAGGCGGTTGATGCTGTAGTTGGGCGTTTCCAGATGCGGGTTAGGGATCAATGTGATGCCGACTTTCAGGCGCGATTCGATGCGGTGAATATCGGAGCGTTTCTCGTTCAACAGGAAGGTGGCTACATCCACCGGCACCTGCACGTGTATGGCTGCGCTGCTTTCTTTCATCGCCTCTTCCTGGATGATGCGCAGGATGTGCAAGGCGGAAGATTCGATACCGCGGATATGCCCGATACCGCTGCAACGCGGACAGGCCATGTAGTTGCCTTCGCCCAGGCTGGGTGCCAGCCGTTGCCGCGACAGCTCCAGCAGTCCGAAGCGCGATATCTTGGCAGTCTGTACCCGGGCACGATCATAATGCAGCGAATCGCGCAACCTGTCCTCGACATCGCGCTGGTTACGGTTGCTTTCCATATCGATGAAGTCGATCACGATCAGCCCGCCCAAGTCACGCAAGCGCAGCTGGCGGGCAATTTCTTCTGCTGCTTCAAGGTTGGTATGAAACGCGGTGGCTTCAATGTCCGAGCCTTTGGTGGCGCGTGCTGAGTTGATGTCGATGGCGGTCAACGCTTCGGTATGATCGATGACTATCACGCCACCAGAGGGCAGGCGTATTTCGCGCGCATGCGCGGATTCGATTTGATGTTCGATCTGGAAACGCGAAAACAGCGGTACGTCGTCCACGTAACGTTTGATGCGGTTCACATTGCCCGGCATCACCGTGCTCATGAAGGCCAGTGCTTGCTGGTAAACATCTTCCGTGTCGATCAGGATTTCGCTAATCTCAGGATTGAAATAATCGCGGATAGCACGCACCACCAGGCTGCTTTCCAGATAGATCAACGACGGGGCTGTTTCTGATTGGGCTGCACCTTCGATCGCATCCCACAATTGCTTGAGGTAATCCAGATCCCATTGCAACTCTTCCTCGTTGCGCCCGATACCGGCAGTGCGCGCGATGATGCTCATGCCTGGTGGCACGTCGACATTCGACAGTACCTGGCGCAACTCGTCGCGTTCTTCCCCTTCGATGCGGCGCGAAACACCGCCACCGCTGGGGTTATTCGGCATCAGCACAATGTAGCGACCCGCCAGGCTGATGTAAGTGGTCAGTGCCGCGCCCTTGTTGCCGCGCTCATCTTTTTCCACTTGAACCAGCAATTCCTGGCCTTCGCGCAACGCTTCCTTGATAGAAGGACGGTTGCCGCTACCGGGCTGGTAAAATTGCGGGGCTACTTCCTTAAAGGGCAGGAAGCCATGCCGGTTTCCGCCGTATTCGACGAAACAGGCTTCGAGGCTGGGCTCGAGGCGGGTGATAACAGCTTTGTAGATGTTGCTTTTGCGTTGTTCTTTGCCGGCGGTTTCAATGTCGAGGTCGATGAGTTTCTGACCGTCAACAATGGCGACACGGAGTTCTTCCGGTTGTGTCGCATTAAATAACATGCGTTTCATTTTATTGTCCCCCGCGCTCTGACACGGGCGAGACCAGGCTATACGCGGTTATGCGTGCCCAATAAGCAAACAGTTGAGCCAGTGAGCAATCGTGCAAACAGTCTTGTAAAGTGCAATCGGTTGGTCAATTTAGTTCTCTATGTAATAGCTGGTCTTAAAAAATTGTTCTTTGGGACTTCTCTATCGGTGGCTGCGGTGCATTGCAAACGCTACGCCAGCTGGTACAAAAGTTCCTCGGGGTGTTGCAGCCTTGGCAAAATGGCCGGGCTGCAACACGGAAAATCCACAGGTGCTTTGAGCGCGTAAATCTATTACTATCACTGCTGGTACCGGTGAGCGATATTAACCGGGCTGCGGCTGGAAGGGTGGCGGTGCATTGCGCCGTCGCTTGTGGCCAAAAGATTCTTGGCGCCAGTTTTTATGGCGAAGGATAAAAGTTTCATCCCCAAACATACCCAATCCAAAACGCGCGAGCGGCGAAGTATAAGCAAAATGAATGGTTTAAGCAAAGATTCTGTTACTTTCCTGACCATAGACGAAAGTGGCGCAGCGCAGCGCATCGACAATTTCCTCTTCAAACACCTGAAAGGCGTGCCCAAGAGCCACGTGTATCGCATCCTGCGCGGCGAAGTGCGGGTCAACAAAAAGCGCATCGATCAGACCTACAGGCTGCAACTGGGCGACCTGCTGCGTATCCCGCCGATCCGCGTGGCGGAAAAGCATGAGATCGAAGAAACACACATCCCGGCGGTGGAATTTCCAATTATTTACGAGGACGATGCGCTGGTGGTGGTGAACAAGCCTTCCGGTGTGGCGGTGCATGGAGGCAGTGGAGTCAGCTTCGGTGTCATCGAGCAAATGCGTCGCGCCCGCCCGCAAGCTAAATTTCTGGAGTTGGTGCACAGGCTGGACCGCGAGACCTCCGGTGTGTTGTTGTTGGCGAAAAAACGTTCTGCGCTCACCGCAATGCACGAGATCATGCGCGAGGGCAACAGCGACAAGCGTTATTTCGCGCTGGTGCTGGGGCAATGGAAAAACGCCAAACAGCACGTCAAACTGCCGCTGCACAAATTCGATACCCCGCAAGGCGAGAAGCGCGTGATGGTGCGCGAAGATGGGCAGGCCTCGCATACCATCTTCGCATTGCAAAAAAGCTGGGCGCCACAAAATGACAGGCTTGGATTTTCTTTATTGGAAGCTCAACTCAAGACCGGACGCACTCATCAGATCCGCGTGCATCTCACTCATTTGGGTTTCCCGCTTGCCGGTGATGATAAATATGGCGACTTTACGCGCAACAAGGTGTTGATGAAACAGGGATTGAAGCGGATGTTTCTGCATGCGTATAGCATCGCGTTCGCGCATCCGTTGACAGGGGAGGCGATGCGGCTGGTTGCACCATTACCGAAGGAGTTGGAGAGTTTTATTGCGAGGTTGGATGCGCAGTCGCAATAGATTTTCCGTTTGTGTTGAGCGTAACGCAGCACAAACGGCCTTAGCCGTCGGTCTATCACCGCAAATTTGCCTATCTCTTTCTACTGAGGAAAACTCTGCTTAACAATTCTCGCTAGATATTTGGTGGTATGACCGGATTTACCGCATCCCCTAAATCAATGAGCAATCGATGGTCATTCCAATCTCGATTACCCCGGTCGATATTGAGAAAGTCATCATTGTTTTGATACACAGCAATGGCCAATTTACTTTCCCTGCCTCTGAGTTTGTCTGTGGGTATTGCGATTGAATCCCACCAGATCGTTCCCTGTTTCTCAGCGGTTCTGGTCAGGGGCTGCTTCAGGTTAGCAATCAAAAGTGTGTTCCCATTAATATCTGTTAGATAAAGACGGTTGGTATAAATCAATTTTTGCTCAATAATATTTTGCCATGCCAAGGAAATGATCAACTCTTCCGGTTTGCGTACTATTTTTATACCGCGTAACAGGAATAGATTACCAAAGTTTGTACCTACAACTGATTGCAACTCCTTGGGTGTCATTGTGTCCGAATCTGCCGCCCTCATGCGATGGATATTCCCCATTGAGAAATAGATTGCAGTTATCAAACAGATAAAAATAACTGCTGCAGAGATGGTTTTTCGGTTCAAATTAATATGGGACGCCCATGACTTCTCCATGACCGTTGTTCCATGAATTTGTCTCTTCGCCTGCCCCAGTATCAGACGCCTACAGGGCATTTCAATTAACGCCCACATTAGATACGAAGCGATTAATACCAGTATCCATAAAATTGCTAGTGCCAGTAAATTCGGCAGGTGTGGGAAAACATCAAAGTTGACCCGATAGTATTGCAACAGAATAAAGTGCAGCATGTAGAGCGAAAAACTTATTTCGCCCAATAGAACCAGCACCGGATGAGAGAGCCAGGCAGAAATCCGGCCACGCCCCATGGCGATTACATAGATTAATAAACCAAAGGTAAACATAGACCCGCTGCTTTGCAGCCATGAGGCTGCAGCAGCTCCCCAGTTCAGATGTATCCACGTTTCAAGAGGAAATATAAAGTGCATGGATGCTCCGACAAGGAACACCGCTCCGATCTCATACAACGTGGCACGAGATTTACTCCATTGAGTGTTACCGGCTTGTTTGCGCCAATATGAGGCAATACCAATACCCAATATGAACTCAAAAATACGGGATACAGGATGTATGAACAATAACGCTTCGATGGTGATATCAACATCATCCAACGATTTGTAAGAAGGTAAATGCAACACGTTTGATGCAAGAATCATCAAGGCGACAATGATTCCCGAGATCATCAATTTTACGCGCCAGGTTTTTCCCCACTGGTAAATTAGAAACGGAAAAGTCAGATAAAAAAAGAATTCCGTCGAAATGCTCCAGGACGGATTGTTATAAGAGAAGAAATATCTTGGAAATGGAATCCACGCATGTACCATTAAAAGGTTGGCAATACCGGCTTTGTAGTCCCAGCGTAATGAAAATAACCAAAATGCCAGAATAAAACTGACCACTAAAGCTGGCCATATGCGCGCGAAACGTGCGCGCCAAAAACCTCTTATCTCGGACCAGGTTTCCAGCTTGGGATAGATGTAAGCGAGAATAAAACCTGAAAGCACAAAGAAAAAAGAAACAGCTTGGATACTTTCGATAGGGATGGGTCTATCCTTGTCTAGACCAAACAAGCCAGCGGAATGGAAGATAACGATAATCGCTGCCGCAAAAAATCGCAGCGAAGTGAGCGCGTCGAGGCGTTGATTTACTGGCATGCTCTGGACTTACCCCTTTCTTTTTTTGGAAGCACCATCCAAGTCTAATGTCGCTCGCGTCTCTATGCTGAAGACAAGCACGGCTAAAGATCGCTAAGCAGTTTACTATGTTGGCATATGCCATGTAATCTATGCCCACCTTGGCATCTTACAAAGTCATGAAAACCTTGAGGAATGGGTTTCAAGCTGATCACGCCGGGGCGTAATTGCCTTTTTACATTTCAATCCTGATTTATTTAAGTGACACTAGGCGCGCACCCAGCACAGCCCCCATCGTGACCACCCCTAATCCTGCCAAGGTGAGCAAAGAGAGTGGCTCACCCAAAACAGGCACCGCGGCAAGCGCGGACACACCCGGCACGATGGCCATCAGCAGCGTCACCGTTTGAGCGCCGAGGCGACGCACAGCAAAGGTGTAGAGCAACATGGCGACGAATACCACCAATACTCCCTGATAAGCTGCCTGCATGGCGATTTCGGCAACGGGTGCCTGACCCATCGTGCTGGGCAGGAACAACCACCACACCGGTAAATAGAGCAGGGCGCTGCCCAAGGTGGTGGTGACTGCTGCAGTGAGCGGCGGCATTGGGTAGCGGCGCAATAGCAGTGTGAACATTGCCCAGGAAGAAGAGCCGCAAAGAAACAGCAGGTCGCCGAGCATTTGCATGCCGGTCAGATGTGCTCCGTGGGAAAGCGTGTCGGCAGCGGTCAAGGCGATACCGATAAAAACCAGCAGCAGTGCGATGCGTTGCGCTGGTGACGGATTTTGCCGCAGCCACAACCAGGCAATTACGGCGGTGGCAAATGGCAACGTGCCTGGTAGCAGCACGGCTGCGTGAGCGGCGGGTGCCAGGCGAAAGCCGGTATACACGGTGATGGAATAACCTATCCCGCCGAACACTGAAAATAGCAGGATCACTTTGTACGGTGGCAAGGTTACGCGCGACAGAAACATCAGCGCAATCAGCGCACCTACGCCAAAACGCAACGCGGTCACATCCCAGCCAGTCAATACGCCCTTGCCGCCATAGCGGCTGACCAGAATGAAACCGGTCCAGATGCAAATGGTAAAACAGGCCGCAATCAAGCCAGCGCGAGATGAATTGGTTTCGCTCATATGGATTTTAAATTGATAATTTAATCAGAGTGGCGAATGTTTGGTGCATCTCAGAAACACCAGCTATTATTCGCGATCATGCAGCTCTCGCCCGCCACATCCCCCACACCGCTATCTCGAAGTTGCGCGCAAAGCGTGCTGCATCACACAGTGGCGACACCCTGACCTGCGCGCGCAGTCCCGCACGCAGAGCGGCCAGCTTAGGCAAGTCACTCGCCATTACCA
>JANYHX010000036.1 GCA_025362155.1 Gallionella sp.
CGACCCACCGCATCAATTTCATCGATGAACACAATGCACGGTGCCTGTTTCTTGGCTTGTTCAAACATGTCGCGCACGCGCGCAGCGCCGACGCCGACAAACATTTCCACAAAGTCGGAACCGGAGATCGAGAAGAATGGCACCTTGGCTTCACCGGCAATCGCTTTTGCCAGCAAGGTCTTACCGGTACCAGGATTCCCCACCAACAACACGCCGCGCGGAATGCGCCCGCCGAGATTTTGAAATTTAGCCGGGTCGCGTAGAAAGTCGACCAACTCGGACACCTCTTCCTTGGCTTCATCGCAGCCCGCCACATCGGCAAACGTGAAGCGCTCTTTGCTCTCATCCAGCTGGCGCGCGCGCGACTTGCCGAACGAAAACGCGCCGCCCTTGCCGCCGCCCTGCATCTGCCGCATGAAAAATACCCATACCCCGATTAACAATATCATCGGGAACCACGACACAAAAATATTCATCAGGAAAGACGGCTCTTCTTCAGGCTTGGCTTCAATAGTCACGCCATTTTTCAATAAATCGGAGACCATCCATAAATCATTGGGTGCGTAACTGGTAATGCGCTTGCCTTCGGCAGTCGTTGCTTTTAGCGCACGTCCCTCAATCAGGACTTTGGTGATGTGACCCTGCTTCACCTCTTCGAGGAATTGCGAGTAGTCCAGCTGCACTTGCGAAGTCTGCTGCTGGTGGTTATTAAATTGATTGAATACGGTCATCAGCACCAAGGCGACAACCATCCAAATTGCAATACTCTTAAAGTTATTCACTATCACTCCTTAAACCGGCGCCTCCCTTAGGTTAATAAACCAAGGCCTACCGAGATTAGTCATTAGACTATGTATTGCCCCATTACTCAAGTTTTCGGTACTCAAGCTTTCCGATGCCCAACAAATACAACTCACTGCTTCGGTCACGTGATGCCTTGGGTTTACGGCTTACTACCTTAACAAACCGGCTGCGCATCAGCTTGAGAAAATCCTCGAACCCCGCACCCTGGAAGACTTTGACGAGAAACCCACCATCCTGCTTCAGATGTTGGAGCGCGAATTCCATTGCCAGTTCCGCCAAGTGGAATCCCCGTGCCTGATCAGCAGACGCTACACCAGAGATATTGGGAGCCATATCGGATATTACAAGCCCCACCGGCTTGCCTTGCAATAAATTCTCCAATTGCTTTAGCACGGCATCCTCGCGGAAATCGCCCAGCAAGAAATCAACCCCGGTCAGCGGATCCAGTGGCAACAGGTCCAGCGCGATCACTTTGCCACTGCGTCCCACCTTGGCCGCCGCTACCTGCGACCAACCCCCCGGCGTCGCTCCCAGGTCTACAACCACGGTGCCGGGCTTGAGCAAATGGTCTTTGGCGTCGATCTCCAGCAGCTTGTATGCGGCTCGCGAACGATAGCCCTCCTTCTGTGCAAGCTGTACAAAGGGATCGTTGACATGCTCTCGCATCCATTGTTTGCTGGATTTGTTTTTGCTCGGGGTTTTTTTTGCCGGGGTTTGTTTAACCGAGGTTTTTTTGATGGGAGAAGGCTTCATCGTTTACAATCCGCGCCTTAAATCAGAAAGTCCATTATGTTATCCCTTACCGTACCAGAACGCCTCGCCCTGAAAGGCCGGGCGCACCCACTAAGTCCGACGGTGATGATAGGCAATGCGGGTTTGACTGAATCCGTGCTGAAAGAAATCGCACTGGCTTTGAAAACTCATGAACTCATCAAGATTCGGGTCACGGCCGAACGTCCGCAACGCGAACAAATGCTGAGCGTGATATGTACTCAATTAAATGCCGCTCCGATACAGCACATCGGGAAAATTCTGGTGGTCTATCAACCTAACCCTGATGCACACAAAATCGAACTGAAAAAAATGCCGCGCCACAAGGGCAAGAAACCACTGACCAAAAAACAGTTGGGGAATCGCGGCTAAAACCCCACCCCTCCCAACCTCCCCTTGTCAGGGGAGGTTGGGAGGGGTTTAGGGATTGGAATTAGATGTACTGAACCTCCACTACTTCGTATTCCTTTACCCCGCCTGGTGCCTGTACCTCAGCCACATCCCCGCATGATTTTCCGATTAGCGCTCGTGCCACCGGGGAGCTGATGGAAATTTTTCTGTGCCGGATGTCGGCCTCGTCATCGCCGACGATCTGATAGGTAACCACGTCACCATTGTTCACATCTTCCAGTATCACCGTCGAGCCGAACACGCAGCGCCCATCCGCATTAAGGGCCTTGGGATCAATGATCTGCGCGCTGCCCAGCTTGAACTCCAGCTCGACGATACGACCTTCGACAAATGACTGCTTTTCCTTGGCGGCATCGTATTCAGCGTTTTCCGACAAATCACCCTGCGCGCGGGCTTCGGAGATGGCGTTAATCACCTTGGGGCGCTCCACCGCCTTGAGGTTATGTAGTTCTTCACGCAATTTTTCTGCGCCCACCACAGTTAATGGGATTTTGCTCATATTAATAGCTCTCTCTAATTATTTAGCCAGCCGTTGATGTTGAGTCTGCAAATCATAAACGTGCAGCGCGGTCAAATGCTGCATTCCGACACAGGCCGCGCGCGCACCGGCCAGGGTGGTGAAATAAGTGACTCGCCCCTGCAACGCCGCATGGCGAATGGAATAAGAATCGCGCATCACCGCTGGCTTGCTGTCGACCGTGTTGATAATAAGACTGACTTCGCCGTTTTTAATCATATCGACGATATGCGGGCGTCCCTCGGCAACTTTATTCACCACTACCACTGCAACGCCTGCCGCACTGATTACCGCCGCCGTGCCGCGTGTCGCCAGCAAGGTAAAGCCCAGCTGTACCATCGAACGGGCGACTTCCACCGCTGCGGATTTATCTGCCTCGCGCACACTGATGAATACTTTACCATCTTTTGGCAGCTTCACACTGGCAGCCAGTTGCGACTTGACGAAAGCTTCGGCGAAGGTATCGCCAATACCCATCACTTCGCCGGTAGATTTCATTTCCGGGCCAAGAATAGTGTCCACACCGGGGAACTTGATGAACGGAAACACCGCTTCCTTCACAGAGTAATACGGAGGGATCACTTCGCGGGTAATTCCCTGCTGTGCCAAACTTTGCCCTGCCATGCAACGCGCTGCGATCTTGGCCAGCGGCACACTGGTGGCCTTGGACACAAATGGCACAGTGCGCGAAGCGCGCGGATTCACCTCCAGCACGTAGACCGTGTCGCGCCCATTTTTGTCAATCTGGATCGCAAACTGCACATTCATCAGCCCGACCACGTTAAGCGCCTTTGCCATCGCCGTGGTCTGACGACGCAGCTCATCCTGCAAAGCCTGGGACAAACTGAACGGGGGCAACGAACACGCCGAGTCACCTGAATGGACACCGGCTTGCTCGATGTGTTCCATGATGCCGCCGATGATGACTTGCTTACCATCCGACACCGCATCCACATCTACCTCAATCGCATCGTCCAAAAAGCGATCCAGCAAAATCGGCATGCGCTCGGGATAAGTTTTCGACATTTCCTGCGCATCGCGCATGTAGCGTTCCAGATCAACTTGTGCATGGATGATTTCCATCGCCCGTCCACCCAACACATTGGATGGGCGCATCACCAAGGGATAACCAATCTCGGCTACGCCTGCGATGCCCTCCTCAACGCTGCATGCAGTTCGATTCGGTGGCTGCTTCAGATTCAGCGTATGCAACATTTGCTGGAAGCGCGAGCGATCTTCCGCACAGTCAATCATGTCTGGCGTGGTACCAATAATAGGCACGCCGTTTTTTTCCAGGCCATGCGCGAGGCTGAGCGGAGTCTGTCCGCCAAACTGCACGATCACGCCGATGGGTTTTTCCACCGCCACCACTTCCAGTACATCCTCCAGTGTCAGCGGTTCGAAATACAAACGATCCGAGGTATCGTAGTCTGTGGACACGGTTTCGGGATTGCAGTTAACCATGATGGTTTCATAGCCGTCCTCGCGCAATGCCAGTGCCGCATGCACGCAGCAATAATCAAACTCAATGCCTTGCCCGATACGATTCGGCCCCCCGCCCAGCACCATGATTTTTTTATTGTTAGTGGGCGCAGCTTCGCATTCTTCCTCATAGGTGGAATACATATAAGCCGTGTTGGTGGCGAACTCAGCGGCGCAGGTATCCACGCGCTTGAACACCGGGCGCACGCCCAAGGCATGGCGATAGGCACGCAAGGCAGCATCATCAGTACCGAGCAATTTTGCTAGGCGCGCATCGGCAAAACCGCTGCGCTTCAATGCGCGTAACTCGTCCTTGCCCAGACTCTCCAGTGTGCGTCCTGACAAAGATTTTTCCTGAAAAATCAGATCCGCAATTTGCACTAAAAACCATCGGTCGATCTTGCTCAATGCATACACTTCATCTACGCTCATACCCAGTCGGAATGCATCACCCACTGCCCAAATACGATCCGGCCCCGGACTGCCCAGTTCAGAAGCAATCGTTTCGATGCTGGTGTATTTCTCATCCAGCCCGTGTACCCCAACTTCCAGTCCGCGCAGGGCTTTCTGGAACGACTCCTGAAAAGTGCGTCCTATCGCCATTACTTCACCCACCGATTTCATCTGTGTAGTCAGGCGGTCATTGGCTTGCGGAAATTTTTCAAAAGCAAAGCGCGGAATTTTGGTCACCACGTAATCAATGCTCGGCTCAAATGAGGCCGGAGTCGCGCCGCCGGTGATGTCATTTTTTAGTTCATCCAGTGTATAACCCACCGCCAGTTTGGCCGCTACTTTGGCAATGGGGAAGCCAGTCGCTTTGGAAGCCAGCGCGGAAGAACGCGATACGCGCGGATTCATTTCGATCACCACCATGCGCCCGTCGTCCGGATTAATGGCGAACTGCACGTTGGAGCCGCCGGTATCCACGCCGATTTTGCGCAACACCGCGATACTCGCATCGCGCATGATTTGATATTCCTTATCAGTCAGCGTTTGCGCCGGCGCGACCGTGATCGAGTCGCCGGTATGCACGCCCATCGCATCGACATTTTCAATCGAGCAGATGATGATGCAATTGTCATTGCGATCACGCACCACTTCCATCTCGAATTCTTTCCAGCCGAGCAATGATTCCTCGATCAGCAGCTCGCGCGTCGGCGAGGCTTCCAGGCCGCGTTCGCAGATTTCCATAAACTCTTCACGGTTATAGGCAATGCCGCCCCCGCTGCCGCCCATGGTGAACGAGGGGCGAATGACGGTCGGGTAACCCATCACCTGCTGCACCTGCAAGGCTTCTTCCATGCTGTGCGCAATTGCGGAACGTGCCGAAGCAAGCCCGATCCTGGTCATCGCCTGCTTGAATTTTTCGCGGTCTTCGGCCATGTCTATCGCCTCGCGCGACGCGCCTATCATTTCCACGCCATACTTTTCCAACACGCCATGCTTGGCCAAGTCCAGCGCGCAGTTCAGCGCGGTCTGTCCGCCCATGGTCGGCAGAATCGCATCGGGTTTTTCCTTGGCGATGATCTTCTCCACCATCTTCCATGTGATCGGCTCAATGTAAGTCGCATCGGCCATTTCCGGATCGGTCATGATCGTGGCCGGATTCGAGTTCACCAAAATCACGCGGTAACCTTCCTCGCGTAGCGCCTTGCAGGCCTGTGCGCCGGAATAGTCGAACTCGCACGCCTGCCCGATGACGATGGGGCCGGCGCCAATGATGAGGATGCTTTTTATGTCGTTTCTTTTAGGCATAATCTTTATTGCCACAGAGATCACAGAGGAAACCGCTTCCTCTCTGTGATCTCTGTGGCTTAGGTTTTTTGTTTCTCCATCATTCCCACAAAGCGATCAAACAGAATATCCACATCATGCGGTCCCGGGCTCGCTTCGGGATGTCCCTGGAAGCAGAACGCGGGTTTGTCGGTCAACTCGAAACCTTGCAGCGTGCCGTCGAACAGCGACACGTGGGTGACGCGCGCATTCTTCGGCAGCGTCGCCGCGTCCACTGCAAAGCCGTGGTTCTGGCTGGTGACCATCACGCGCTTGGTCTGCGTATCCTGCACCGGATGGTTCGCACCGCGATGGCCGAACTTCATCTTCATGGTCTTTGCACCCACCGCCAAGGCCATGATTTGCTGCCCGAGGCAGATGCCGAACAGCGGCACTCCGGCTTCAATAAATTTTCTCGTTGCGGCAATCGCGTAATCGCACGGCTCGGGATCGCCCGGGCCGTTGGACAGGAATACCCCGTCCGGCTCCATCGCCAGTACTTCCTTCGCGGTGGTCTGCGCGGGCACCACGGTGATGCGGCAGCCGCGCTCGGCCAGCATGCGCAGGATGTTGTGCTTTGTGCCGAAGTCGTAAGCCACAACATGGAATTTCGTATGCTCTGCCTCTGGGTAGCCCATGCCCAGTTCCCACTCGCGTTGCGTCCATGAGTATGAATTTGCACAAGTGACTTCCTTGGCCAGATCCATGCCCACCAGTCCAATAAATTCGCGCGCTGCTTTAAGTGCAGCGGCCACGTCCGTGCCAGTTGCGATACAGCCGTTTTGCGCACCTTTTGAGCGCAGCATGCGCGTCAGCTTGCGTGTATCAATGCCGGCGATTGCGATGACTTTGTTGGCCTTGAGATAGTCCGGCAATGATTGCGTGTTACGCCAGTTACTCACCGTCATCGACAAATCGCGGATGATCAATCCGCTGGCAAATACCCGGCTCGATTCCACGTCTTCCGTGTTCACGCCCACATTACCGATGTGTGGACAGGTCAGCGTGACGATCTGCTTGCAGTAGGAGGGGTCGGTGAGGATTTCCTGATAACCCGTCATCGCGGTATTGAACACCACTTCGCCAACACTGCTGCCGGAAGCCCCGATGGAAATGCCGTGAAACACCGTACCATCGGCTAATACAAGAATGGCAGGGCTCGTTTGCGACACCGGATGACTCCCAAGATAACGGCCTGATTGCTCAGATGACATAAAGAAGCGGGACGAACATGTGTTCATCCCGCTGTGAATTGACTCACATTATAACGGATAGAGAAGAAGGTATCAATGCGCCGTATTCAACGAACCTTGCAGTCAAGTAAGAAATCGGAACGGTAATTGCTTTTATTCCTTTATGTGGGCAAGCGCACGGAAGTTCTCCGCTCATAAATGCGATAAATATAAACGTGTGCTGTGAGAATTTTTCGACCGTGCAAAGAGTTTAGCGGACGAATTAATGAATCGACACCATACTTATTGCAACTATTTTAGGGAGCCCTATAAATGAATTACATCCAGATTGCCAAAACATATTGTCATAATGTATTGGCGTTATTTATAACTGTGCTGCTGGTTTCTTGCGGAGGAGGTGGAGGAACTACAACTCCGACCCCCACCCCTCCCCCCATAACATTTACACCTTATGCTCCGGCGCTTATGGGGACGGGGGTACTAAACGATAGTGGTGTTACCAGTAACCAGTGCTATCAAACCGGGAGTAATGCTTTAGTGGCTTGCAGTGGTACGGGTTCTACAGGCGCCACTACATTGAACAATGCACAAGATGGTATGGTCGGGCGTGATGTAACTGCCCCTGACCCTACTGACGGCAAGCTGGGCTTTAGTTTTAGTCCGGTCACTGGCGGTTGTGTGAAAGATAATATTACGGGCTTGACGTGGGAAGTAAAAACCACCGATGGCGGCGCACGCGACTGGGGAAAAACTTATACCCAAAGTTCTGCTGTAGATTTTGTAACTGCCGTTAACGCCAGC
>JANYHX010000040.1 GCA_025362155.1 Gallionella sp.
GGTCAATGCACCTCCTCCGGTGCCTATGGTGTACTGCGTGATGGTAGCGGCGCCGTTATTCAACACAATATCGACTTTGACAGGGGGCTTCACACCACGATCCGTCACTATCGATGCTTCTGGAAAATACCTATATGTTGCAAATCAGGCTAGCGACAACATCGCGCAATTTACTATAGGGGCAGGTGGTGCATTGTCGTCTACTCCGATCATAACGTCAGGTGCAGTAAACTCGCAGCCTTACTCCATTACCACCGCCGTTTCATTACATTAGCTTTATCATTACATCCCTACTTTTGCGGGATGCAGTGTAAAGTGACATACTCAAAATTTAACCTTGGCTTTTTGCGGGATGGGAAATTTAACTCTGCCTACCGTTTGTTCCCATTTTTCTACCATTGGTCTGTAAAACGATGCCCTTTACGCAATTGTCGTGAAATGGTCGAACGGATTTTTAGCGGTACGAGGATTCTGGTAAATTGCCACCAATCTGCAGCTGGTCTCTCAGCAACATAACAGCAGTTGCGAAGCCAGAGTTGGCTGGATTGAAAAAATTGATCGAAGGAGGGGGAAAATGAAGAATCACAAGTCAGTGTCAATAGCAATGCAGGAATCTGATTTCTTGCGTTCACCGTGGTGGATCGGGGTGGGGATACTATTCATTTTATCCCTGCTTTTTCCGATCAAATTTGCTTTTGCCGAGATTTCTGATTCCGGTAACCTGAAATTTGATCATAGTAAAACCGGCTTTATCCTGAGCGGTTCTCATATTCAGGCGCGGTGTGCGTCTTGCCACGTCAACGGGGTTTTCAAGGGGACACCACGCGATTGCTCCAGTTGTCACGTCGCCGGTAATCACATGGGAGCGGAGGCAAAAACTACCAAACACATCGCAACTGTTGCTCAATGCGATAGTTGTCACCAAAACACCACTTGGGTGCCAGCGACCTTCAGGCACGTTGGTTTGCCCGATGGCACTTGCCAGACTTGCCACAATGGCACAGCGGCAACAGGTAAGCCGAGCGGGCATATTGCCACGACGGATTCGTGTGATACCTGCCACAAGACCGTAGACTGGAAGCAGCTTGCTGCCGGAGGCATGCCGGCAAATCACCTGCCCACGACACAACCCTGCGCTACCTGCCATAAGCAGGCCAGCCTGGTTCCCGGGACGATGAGCCATAGCGGCATTGTCAACGGATGTATGAACTGTCATAACGGGCAACGCTTTACAGGCGTGACACCTAAGTCCAAGCCGACTAATCACTTGCCGACCAGTGCGCCATGCGAGACTTGTCACTCCTCGACCAACTTCATGTCTTTCTTGTTGCCAACGTCCATTGCGATGATGAATCACGCGGGGATTGTCAACGGTTGCACAGCTTGCCATAACGGTCAAACCTTTGTTGGCGTGACACCCAGGAGCAAACTGGATGCATCGCCGACACACATGGTGACTTCGCTGGATTGTTCGAGCTGCCATACTTCTACGGCGACCTTCAAGGTAGCGAATCTAACTACCCCGCCAGTGGGCCACCTGCCGACGACACAGGCATGTTCAACCTGCCATAGTGCAGGATATGGGTCGGGTTCGGGAGTTATGAGCCATGCGCTCATTGTTAGTGGATGTACAAGTTGCCATAACGGCCAAGTGTTTACTGGAGTGACGCCGAAGTCCAAGCCGGTGAATCACCTGCCGACCAGCATTTCGTGCGAGACATGCCACTCCTCGACAATGTTTACATCGTTTGCCGGAACTGCGATGAAACACACAGGCATCGTTGGGGGTTGCACCAACTGTCACAATGGCCAGGCCTTTGCCGGCGTGACTCCAGTCTCCAAACCTATGGGGACTCCTGCCCACCTGCCGACCAGTTTGTCCTGTGAGACTTGCCATTCATCGACAATGTCGTTTACGGGCGCGGGTATGAATCACTCAGGTATCGTAAGTGGTTGCATAAGTTGCCATACTGGTCAGACATTTGCTGTGGGAATGACGCCGCTGACCAAATCATCGTCGCACATAGCAACTAGTTCTCCCTGTGAGACTTGCCATAAATCGACTACGACCTTTTTAACTGCGGCGGGTGCTGTGATGCCGACGAATCACCTGCCATCGACACAGGCGTGTTCAACTTGCCATACCAATAGTGCTAATCTATTTGGTTCCGGGTCGGGAGTGATGAATCACTTGGGCATAGGCGGCGGCTGTACTACATGTCACAACGGCCAGACATTTTCGGTTGGAATGACGCCGAAATCCAAGCCAACAAACCATTTGCCGACTAGTGGGGCATGCGAAAATTGCCACACTACAGCTAATACTTCCCCCGGCGGTTTTGCAGGAGGGGCGATGAAGCACACAGGTATCGTCGGTGGCTGTACTAATTGCCACAACGGTCAGGCATTTGCCGGGGTAACGCCTGTGGCTAAACCTACCAATCACCTGCCAACCACAATGCCTTGCGAGACTTGCCACTCGACCACTGCGTTCACAACGTTCTCAGGCACACTGATGAAACATACTGGCATTGTCAGCAATTGCGCCAGCTGCCACAACGGCCAGACCTTTGCAGTTGCAATGATGCCGGTATCAAAAACTTCGTTGCACCTCGTTACGGCAGCTGACTGCTCAACTTGTCATTCCTCCACGGTGACTTTCCTGGGTGCGTCGGGCGCGTCATTCCCACCCAATCACCTGCCCACGACACAGCCGTGTTCGACCTGCCATACTAATACTGCTAATTTATTTGGTCCGGGTTCCGGAATCATGAGCCACTCTGGCATAGGCAGCGGCTGTACAGCTTGTCACAACGGCCAGACATTTGCGGTTGGATTGACGCCGAAATCCAAGCCCACGAACCACCTGCCTACCAGTGCTTCCTGCGAGACCTGCCACACAACGGCGAACACCACCACGGGTGGATTCGCCGGGGGTCTGATGAAGCACACAGGTATCGTTGGTGGCTGTACTAATTGCCACAACGGTCAGGCGTTTGCCGGGGTAACACCTATGGCTAAACCAGCAACCGGGCACGTGCCGACCACAATGTCTTGCGAGACTTGCCACTCAACAACAGCATTTACCTCGTTCTCGGGTACGGCGATGAACCACACCGGTATTGTCAATG
>JANYHX010000048.1 GCA_025362155.1 Gallionella sp.
AAAGGGGTTTGGGAAAATTCTGCGCATGAAATTAGTAACGAGCCAGTTTACCGGCCGATGAATTTGGCGCCCATGATGTTGAACCATGCTTTGTGGGGGAATAACCCCGTTGGATATCATATATTTTTACTGCTATTGCACTTGGCAAATATCGGGCTGGTCTACGCGCTGATACGCAAGGTGGTCGCCGGGTCTGCACCCGCAGCCATGATAGGCGCAGCCATATTCGCACTGCATCCGGCCAGAGTCGAATCGGTGGCGTGGATAAGCGGCGGCATCGACCCGCTCGTCGCATTTTTTCTATTGGCGGCGATGCTCGCCCACCGCTCATTTATTGATAGCCTGAAAACCCAACCCCCAGACCTTGAAATCACAGGTAGTACAAAGAAAAACGAATGGCGCTATCCCTGGCGTTATTTTGGCTTGTCGGTCATTTGTTTTCAGCTGGCTTTGTGGAGCAAAGAAGTAGCTTTTATTTTTCCGCTGGTCGTGATGGCGCACGACCTGATCTACACAAGGAAAATACATTGGCCTACCCTCTTTATGCACACGCTGATCATAGCAGCTTACTTGATTGCCCGTAGCCTGGTGTTGACCCAAGCAGGCCAAGTGAGTGCAATTGATTTTTCCCATATTTCTCGGGTAATTGATTTTGCATTGGGGTATAGCGAAATGCTGGTGCTTCCTACTCACATGCCGTTTTATATTCAGCCTCCCGAGCACGCTGTATCGTCAGTTCTGGGCATAGTCAGTGTGATTGTCATGGCCATGCTGGCAACATTCAGTTGGCGATCTTTTAATGATGGTCAAATGGGTTTACGCAAAAAACAAGACTTCGCGTTTTCTATCGTCTGGATGGCAGGATTTTTCTGGCCGGCCATCTTGCTTGCGTTTTACACCGATGGATTTTATGCAGGGCGTTATTTGTATATTCCGTCCGCGGGGGTGGCAATGTTTGTGGCAATTTTTTATGACAGTGTAACTGCGGCTTATCCCCGCTTGAAAAATCCCATTCTGGCTAGCTGCGCTGTGCTCGTTGCTTTTTATAGCTTCATCACCTGGGAAGAAATTCCGGTATGGCACGATGCAGGAACGATTTACGGAAAGATCGCTCAAGTAGCGCCGGAAAATGCGGTAGGTTTTCTGGGTTTGGGACAATTTCATTTAAATCGCGGCGACTATGCCGCAGCAGAAAAAGATTTTCAGCTGGCGCTGCAAAAGGCCAAGGCGACCGGGTTGCGCGGAGAAGCGCTGGTGGCTCTCGGGACTATCAATGGAATAAATAATAATCTTCCTCAGAGCGAGGCCTACCTGCAGCAAGCAATCAAAATCAATCCGAATAATTCAGATGCGTGGGCTGGGCTGGGCAATCTGGCCTGGATACGCGAGGACCCGGAGGAAGCGATTTCTTTTTATGAAAAGGCTTTGTCATTTGGTCCCACTAATTATGAAGCGGCAATAAATTTAGCGATCGCTTATGACCAAACTGGTCAATTCCAGCGCGCAGATATAATGCGGCAAAAAGCCGCCGCCATGCGTCATTAAATGATTTACGAGTTACGGAATATCTATGGATTTAAAAGAAACCTGCATTGAAACTGTCCGCGTTTATGAAGGCGACTTTATGCTTGTGAATAAAGATAGCGTACGCCTGCCCGATGGAGGGGTGAGCAGCCGTGAATACATCACTCATCCGGGCGCGGTCGCCATGCTGGCGATATTGGATAATGGCAATCTGGTGATGGAACGGCAGTTCCGCTATGCGCCAAGACGTGAGTTCATTGAATTGCCTGCGGGTAAAATCGACCCCGGAGAGGATATGCTGCTCACCGCACAGCGGGAGTTGCTGGAAGAAACCGGCTATGTGGCGGGCGAATGGCTACATCTCACTACTGCCTGGCCGTGCATAGGCTACGCCGACGAGCGTATGGAATATTTTCTGGCGCGCGGCTTGACCCATCAGGGACGCAAGCTGGATGACGGCGAGTTTCTGGAAGTATTTGAATTGTCCTTACCAGAAGCGATTGAGTGGATACGACTGGGCAAAATCAACGATAGCAAAACCATGGTGGGTTTATTCTGGCTGGAAAAATATCTCAATAATTGGCAAAAATAAGTTGGCATAGGCGTTGGTAAAATGCAGTCCGCATTGGCAAGACTTGCATGCTATAAAAATATGGGGAGAGTAGTTTGGAAAATTTGAAAATCAGTAACGATACGTTGTTCATTTTGTTGGGCGCCATCATGGTACTGGCGATGCATGCAGGCTTTGCTTTCCTGGAGTTAGGCACAGTGCGCAAAAAAAACCAGGTAAATGCACTGGTCAAGATATTGACCGATTTCGCGATGTCCACCCTCGCCTACTTTTTTATCGGCTATGCCGTCGCTTACGGAACAAATTTTTTCGCCGGCGCGGAACAGCTTGCGCAAAAAAGTGGCTATGAATTGGTAAAATTTTTCTTCCTGCTGACTTTTGCCGCGGCGATTCCGGCCATTGTTTCCGGCGGTATCGCCGAGCGCGCCAAATTCAATCCGCAAATGGCTGCGACTTTTATGCTGGTCGGATTCGTCTATCCATTCTTTGAAGGCATCGCATGGAATCATCATTACGGTATTCAGGAGTGGCTGAACGCGACATTCGGCGCGGAGTTTCATGACTTTGCCGGTTCGGTGGTGGTGCACGCCGTAGGCGGCTGGATCGGGTTGGCGGCAGTGCTGCTGCTCGGCGCTCGGCGCGGCCGCTACAACAAGGAAGGCCGCCTTTCGGCGCACCCTCCTTCCAGTATTCCATTTCTCGCACTGGGCGCATGGATACTGACGGTGGGCTGGTTCGGCTTCAACGTAATGTCGGCGCAAACCATCAACAACATCAGCGGACTGGTCGCAGTGAATTCGCTGATGGCGATGGTAGGCGGCACACTCACCGCTTTGTGGGTCGGCAAGAACGATCCGGGCTTCGTGCATAACGGTCCGTTGGCGGGATTGGTGGCGATCTGCGCAGGTTCCGATCTGATGCATCCCATCGGCGCATTGTTCGTGGGTGGCGTAGCGGGTGCGTTATTCGTGGGCATGTTCACGCTCACCCAAAATCGCTGGAAAATCGACGACGTGCTCGGCGTGTGGCCGCTACATGGTTTGTGCGGCGCATGGGGCGGAATAGCCGCAGGAATATTTGGCCTCAACGCATTCGGCGGCAGAGGCGGCGTGAGCTTCATGTCGCAACTGTCCGGCACGCTGCTCGGGGTGGCGATCGCATTTGCGGGTGGGCTGCTGGTGTACGGGGTACTGAAAAAACTGGTCGGAATACGCTTAAGCGCCGAGGAAGAATTTAACGGCACGGACTTGAGCGTACATAAAATCTCAGCCACACCGGAGCGCGAATCGGGATGGTAATTCAATTGCGGCTATTACATTTTTCAGGCATCACCCGCCATACGACCACGAACGACAACCTGAAATTCAATCAGCCAATACTTTCGGCAAGCTCGGAACAATCTTCGCGCATGCCGGGCAGGATGTGATATGCACTACGCCCGCAGCGAGCAGAAGCTCCCTCGCACGGGACGCCAAGACACTTTTACCGAACAGCTTAGTCACATCTTGGAATCACGCGACCATCCGCTGGCGCTACGTTGAAACGACTCAGTTGTCAAAATCATAAACTCACCCTGCTCCGGTGCCCAGCTAAAGCGCTGGATATTGATGTACGGAGAATTTATCTGAATGACATTAAAAGAATTGGATTCCCCCCTGCTGCGGGTTGAGGTCGCGGTGCCTGCCTGCACGACGAGCGCAGCGTAGCCGCTGAGTGCATAACGGTCAGCGGTATTCCCCGCATGGCTGACATGCAGATGGCCGGCAAGCAGCAGGTCTGCGCTATAACTGGCAAACATTTTCATTGCCATTGGTGCGCGTCCGATTATTTTTGTACCAGCGTAATCGGCGGGTAAATCAAATGGATGGTGCGTCACGATAATTTTAGTGATGTGGGCGTCCAAGGTGGAGAGGCGCTCTTGTACGCGCGCGATCTGGCGTTGATTGACGCGCCCGTTTTTCAAGGTCAGTGAACGTGCAGAATTAATACCAACGACGGCAATCTCATCATCGACATAAAATGGTTCGAGATCGTGCGTGATATGGCGTCGATATTTGTCGAACGGTCGAGTAAAGCGGTCATAAATATTATGCAACGGCACATCATGATTGCCGGGCACGACGATTTTTGGCGATGGCAATGCATCCAGAAAATGGCGCGCCTGCTTGAACTGCGCACTGCGCGCGCGTTGCGTCAGATCGCCGGAAACCACCACGACATCGGGCTTGATCTGTCTAACCCGCGCGATTAAAGGCTGGATGAGCGCTTCGTCGACGCGCCCGAAATGAAGATCAGAAAGGTGAACCAGCGTGCGCATGATGTGCTTCTTTATACCTCGTTTGCTTGATTGATTGGCGGCACAATAACGCTTAATGCACCGGGACGCACACGGTAATGTAGCGGAGTGTCCATCACATTCACTTCGCCATCCGTAGAAATACGCATATGCGGGCGCCGCACCTCGATCAAAATTTCTTGTGCAGTGTAAGCATCGAAGTCTTTTGCCTGATGCAAGCGCCCGAACAGCGCATGCAGCGCGAGGCGTAGCAAGCCCAAGCGTCCGGTGCGTTGCGTTACGTACAAACTAAGTTGCCCGGCATTAAGGCATTTGCGTTCCCCGATATTAAAGCCTTCCATCAAGTATTCATTATTCCCGATGAAGACAAACGGCGTGAGACGCGTATGTTCTTTTCCATCGGCCGTGACGCGCACATTCACAAAGGGGTAACGACGTAATATCTTCAGGCTTGCCCAGCCCACAGCAGTCCACTTGCTGCGCCCCAGCTTCTTTTGCTGATTTTCCCGATCGCGCACCATGCTGGGGTAAATCCCCAAACTGGAATTATTCAGAAAAAAACGTCCGTTGACTTCACCTACATCCACCTTGGTGTGATGTCCGGTAATGATAGTGCGCGCGGCCTCTTCCAGCTTAAGCGGAATATGCAGGTCTTTGGCAAAGTGGTTAAGCGTTCCCAACGGCAGGATGCCAAGTACGACATCCGTGCCTATCAATAGCGACGCAACCGCATTGATCGTACCGTCGCCGCCTCCAGCAATGATAGTCGCAGGTTTTTCGGTAAGGGCGCGCTTTGTGGTGGCAATGATCTCGGCGCCGTCCCGCGCCAGCGTGATATGCACATCCAATCCACCCGTCCTGAATATTTCGGTCAGATTATTTACCCAGTCTGGCGTGTAACCCGAACCAGCGGAGGCGTTGATAATGACAGTGGGGAGAGGCATGTGTCCTCGTAAGGAGTCAGGGCGTAAGTCGCGCCGCTCGGCGCTGCCACAATATATGGGTGATAGTTAGACACAGCGCGAGCCACGCAACGCCTTCGGCAGCGGCCCCCAGCACATCACTGAGATAATGAGCACCTAAATAGAGACGGCTCAGCGCTACCAGTGCCACCAGCAGAATGGCCGTCCCCACGACAGCGAGGCGCCAGCGCAACTTCGATATATGGGCAATCAGGTAGGCGGCCAACACGCCATAAAACAAGGTCGCTCCCGCAACGTGCCCGCTCGGGAAGCTGTAAGTGGTCAAGGTGACGAGGGGATCGGTAAAGCCAGGACGCGCGCGATTGAATATTTCCTTCATCAGGACATTCAGAAGCATGCCGCCGGGTACGGCCAGTACCAAGGCAAGCAGCCAATAGCGTTGCTTTTTTCGCAGCAGAAAAATCCCCAATAGCAGCGCATAAATACTCATAGCCCGTATGCCCTGCAGGTTGCTGACAACGAGCATGAACTGCGTAAACTGCGACGTAGCGTGTGCATGAAACCA
>JANYHX010000102.1 GCA_025362155.1 Gallionella sp.
GTCAGCGGTGAATACGCGATGCTCAAGGCCGCCGCGCAAAACGGCTGGTTGAACGAAGAGGCTTGCGTGCTGGAAGCGCTGCTGGCGTTCAAGCGCGCTGGAGCGGACGGGATATTGACCTATTTTGCACTGGATGCGGCACGGTGGTTAAAAGAGTGAGGAAGCTTTAATTTGCCAGCAGTACTTCCACCGCAGCAATATTTGCATGTGTTTCAGGATGGCGGCTGCCGCTATGACGGGCATTCTCCGGCAGGACAATGATGTGTGTCTGCGTGCCGGATTCGCTGGTTAGGGTGTAGCTGGGTACGGTTTCTTCATGTCCATTAACTCGTACTTTCCATTCCCCATCGTCGAAATCAATCTTGTGCTGGAGCAGGAATAGCAGCACGGCTTTGGCATCGTCGCTGAATAGCATCAGGTTGATGTCCGACAACTCACCAGCCGTTCCGCTTAATACCGAACCAATTAAATAGGGGTGAAACTCCACCAGCAGGCGCATGGTGGTAAGCGCTTCTTCGCGTAACTGTTGCAGGATACCGGGATGGCTGTCGTACTGATAAAGCACGCGGTAGCTGTGCAGAGCTTCATCTATTTCCTGATTGCTGGGCATATGTTGCGTATCTGCTGCGCCCAACTGGCGTGCCGCTTTGCGTTTGGCGTGGGCATGGTCAGTGATGCCATCCTCCGCCATCAGTTTGGCGGCTTGATGGGCCAATTGTTCGCGCATTAAATCGCGTCTATTTAAATTTTCTTTTGCGCGTTCTTTAGGCATGGCTTAGTTAAAGCAACTGATCTTTGACCGTGTCTGTGGGCTTTGCTTCTTCAGCAGGTGTGGAGGGAGCATGTTCGGTAGGCACATTCTCCTGATAGAAATATTCGATGCGAGAACTATTGTCGTCACGATAGCCTTCATCATTGATGCGCACGGCAACCATATTGTCGGGTAAGGGATAAGTGGCCTGAGGCACATCTTTGAGTACTTTTTCCATGTAACTCATCCATATAGGCAAAGCTGCACCGCCGCCAGTTTCCTTGTCACCCAGGCTGCGCGGTTGATCGTAGCCCATCCAGGCGATGCCGACTACGGTTGGATGGAATCCACAAAACCATGCATCAATCGTGTCATTGGTAGTTCCGGTTTTACCCGCCAAATCCTGACGACCAAGCTGCATGGCGCGAATGGCAGTGCCGTGTTTGACCACATCTTGCATCATATTAACCATGGTAAAGGCATTGCGTACATCAATGACCTGTTTTGCGCCATTCCCGGCCATCTCCGGCGTGGCTTGGCTGAGTACCGTGCCTCGGGCATCTTCAATGCGTTGTATAAAATAAGGGGTGACGAGAAAGCCGCCATTGGCGAATACCGAATATCCAGTTAACATTTGCAGCGGCGTAACTGATCCGGCTCCCAGCGCCATGGTCAGGTAAGCTGGATATTTGGTCGGGTCAAAGCCAAATTTGGTGATGTAGTCTTTTGCATATTGCGGGCTGATAGATTGCAATATGCGGATCGAAACCAGGTTCTTGGATTTGATCAAAGCCTGGCGCATACGCATAGGCCCGTCAAATTTCCCATCGTAGTTTTTTGGCTCCCAAGGCTCATTACCGGTTTGCTCCGCATCAAAAATCAAAGGCGCATCATTGATCACGGTAGCAGGAGTGAAGCCTTTTTCCAGTGCTGCGGAATATACAAAAGGTTTAAAACTCGACCCGGGTTGCCGCCATGCCTGGGTGATATGGTTAAACTGGTTATGATTGAAATCAAAGCCGCCCACCAAGGAGTAAATAGCCCCATTGCGCGGATCGCCGGAAACGAAGGCGGCCTCGACTTGAGGAAGCTGGCTGATTTGCCAAACACCTTTTTCATCCTTGCGTAAGCGAATAATGGAGCCGATATTAATACGCTGGTTCAAGGCGACCTTTTTGTTTAATGCGGGTTGGGCAAAGAGCAATGCATCCCCGCTGACTTCAGCAATTTCGCCACCTTTGCAATAAGCTCTAACCAGCTTGGGTGACGCCGCCAGAACCACAGCAGGAATCAAATCATCACTGTCATCGATATCTTGCAGAGCATCATCCAGTACCTCGGCGTTGCTGACATCTCCCTGTAAATCCACAAAATCTTCCGGGCCGCGGTAGCCTTGGCGATGGTCATAATCCAGTACCCCCGTGCGCACAGCTTGATAAGCAGCG
>JANYHX010000112.1 GCA_025362155.1 Gallionella sp.
CCTGGTGACGATTTTTTGCTCACCTTGGGCAGGCTTGTGCGCCGGGTTTGGCGTGTGCAGGTTTTTGGCGTTGGCGAGATAAATTCTTTCCATGGGAACGGACGAGGTGAGAAATCTGTCATGGTTCTGACGATGAAAATCAGATTGGCGGGGGCGCATACAGAAGTTTTGTTTGACTTGTGTGGTTGAATTTCCTATCCTTTCCTTTATCCTTTATCCTTCCTTATCCTTTATCCTTTGGATTACAAGACCGGTGCAAACGCCGACCCCGCGCCATACCGTGCGCAGTTGGAGGAATACCGCACGGCGATGCAAACGGTATATACCAGCAAAAAAGTGCGCTGTGCGTTATTGTTTGGGGGTGGGAAGTTGAAAGAGATTAGTTAATTGCCGCTATCGAATTGCGCAGCAAATCCCATTCCCACGCTTTCATTAATTTCCCTTGTGCCAACTCTGCAAGTTTTTAGTACAATCAATAAAATTGATTCATCAACATAATTGATTTACTCACTCCCATGAACATGAAATTAATTCCGACGATTCTTTGTGGTGGAGCGGGTTCCCGGCTCTGGCCGGTTTCCCGTGAGCTGCATCCCAAACCCTTTATCCGTCTGGCGGATGGACAAAGCCTGCTGCAAAAAGCCTGGCTACGCGGCGTCGCTCAACCGGATGTGGTGGAAACCCTCACGATCACCAATCGCGAGCTCCTTTTCAAAACTGAAGACGAGTACCGCGAAGTAGCCGGCACCCAATACCACGCCCTCACCAACAGCTACATCCTCGAACCCTTTGGCCGCAACACTGCGCCGGCCATTGCGGCGGCAGCGTTGCAAGTGGAGAACGCGCATGGTGAAGATGCACTCTTGCTGATATTGGCGGCGGATCATCTGATTTCCGATCAATCTGCTTTTGCCCGAGCCGTTGCGCAGGCAATGGAGTTGGCCGCGCAAGGAAAATTGGTTACCTTCGGCATTCAGCCTCAATCGCCCGAAACCGGCTATGGCTATATCGAAGCGCAGGGTAACAAGGTGCTGCGCTTTGTCGAAAAGCCCAGCCTGGAAAAAGCGCGGGAGTATGTGGCCTCAGGAAACTACCTGTGGAACTCCGGCATGTTCTGTTTCTCGGCGGGCACCATGCTGCGCGAGATGCAACAACATTGCCCCGATATTTTGTCTGCCACGCGCGCGTGTATTGAACAATCGCGGCGGATACAAAGCGAACATCATCTTCAAATCGAACTCGACCCGGAAACTTTTAAAAACGTACCCGACGACTCCATCGACTACGCTGTGATGGAAAAGTCCGGCAATGTTGCAGTGGTTCCCTGCAACATCGGGTGGAGCGATATTGGCTCATGGAACGCGCTGGGTAATCTCACTGCGGCGGATGCGCAAGGCAATCGCATTGAAGGTGAAGTCATGTTGCATGAGGTCAGCAACTGCTACATACAAAGCAGGCAGCGCATCGTGGGGGCGGTAGGTATCGACAATCTTATTGTCATTGATACCCCGGATGCCGTTCTGATTGCAGACCGCAGCCGCGCCCAGGATGTAAAACATCTTTATACCCGCCTCAAAGCAGAAGGCCATGAAGCGCACAAACTCCACACCACGGTGCATCGCCCCTGGGGCACTTACACTGTGCTGGAAGAAGGTCCGCGTTTCAAGATTAAACGCATTGTCGTTAAACCAACGGCCAGCCTTAGTTTGCAAATGCATCACCATCGCAGCGAGCACTGGATCGTAGTGAGCGGGATGGCCAAGGTGGTTAATGGCAATCAGGATATTTTCATCAGCACCAATGAATCCACTTACATCCCTGCCGGCCACAAACACCGCCTGGAAAATCCCGGCGTAGTGGATCTGGTCATGATCGAGGTACAAAGTGGGGAGTATTTGGGTGAGGATGACATCGTGCGTTTCGATGATGTGTATGGTCGGCATAAATGAACCAGCTGACCACCATAGAGACAGATGAAAATATCCCTCCTCCCGGAGCGGATCAACAATTGTCCCACGCAAAAATTAGCGCAGAAGAAATAGCAAAGACTGAAGCTGAAGAGGAAGCGCGGCTTGCCGAACAGGCGAGGATAGAGGCTGAGGCAGCCGCACTGAGTGCACAGCAAGCGAAAGCTGAAGAGGAAGCGCGGCTCGCCGAACAGGTGAGGATAGAGGCTGAGGCAGCCCGAATAAAGTCTGAAGAAATAACGAAGGCAGAAATTGTATCTATCGAAGCGCAGAGCACTTTTCGTACTGAGCTTTCGCCTTTCGATTTTTCTGTACCTTCAAAACAGGACACGCTTCAATACCTCCAAGTAAATGGCTCACGATTCGTTGATCGCTTCAAAAGCATGAACTACCTGCTTCTTTTGACAGTAGTTCTGCCCACCTTGATCTCCAGTATCTATTTTGGGCTGATAGCCTCGGATGTTTACATTTCCGAATCCCGCTTCGTGGTGCGCAGCCCCCAGCACCAGGTAAACACCGGGCTGGGAGCATTGTTCCAAGGGGCTGGTTTTTCGCGCTCCCAAGACGACACCTACACCGTCCATGACTATATTTTTTCACGAGATGCGCTAAAGAAGCTTGACGACCAGTTTGCCGTCGGTAAAGCATTTTCCAATAACAGTGTGGATATATTCAGTCGGTTTTCTGGCCTGGATTGGGATAACAGCTTTGAAGCATTGCACCGCTACTACCAAAAACACGTGGCGGTTGATCTGGATACCTCGTCTTCAATTTCAACGTTGAGTGTGAGTGCCTTTACCCCCACAGATGCCTACCAACTCAACGAAAAGCTCTTGGAGATGAGTGAAAGTCTGGTCAACCAGCTTAACGAACGGGGTCGGCAAGACATGATCCGCTTTGCCTCAACGGAAGTTGAGATTGCCGAGAAGAAAGCCAAGGCGGCCGCACTCGCTGTTTCCAGCTACCGTAATCAAAAAGGTGTTTTTGACCCCGAGAAACAATCTGCGCTGCAATTGCAGCAAGTCTCCAAACTGCAAGACGAATTGATTGCCACCAAAGTTCAGCTTGCGCAGATTCGTAGGCTAACGCGAGACAACCCACAAATTCCCGCCTTGCAAAAACAGATCGAAACCCTGCAAAATGAAATCAATTCGGAAACCGCCAAGGTAGCCGGGGGAGACCGCTCACTCGCCCACAAATCTACTGAGTATGATGGCCTGATACTGGAGCGCGGTTTTGCTGAAAAACAACTCGCTGCGGCATTCACTTCCCTGGAACAAGCCCGCAACGATGCCATGCGCAAGCAGTTATATCTCGAACGTATCGCCCAGCCCAGCCAGCCCGATGTCGCCATGGA
>JANYHX010000130.1 GCA_025362155.1 Gallionella sp.
CACACCACAATCACTGCAAGGACAGCACCTTCGAACAGCAGCATCATCGAGCCGGTATAATTTTCCTGTACCGGATCCACAAAATTGAAGGCTTCGGTGACCGTAATTTCTGGGTGTTCAGCCTTCAGCTTTTCCAGTTCCTGACGCACGCCGGCGGCCACATCCACCTCACCGGCACCGCGCGTACGGGTAATTTCAAAACCGACTACCGGCTTGCCATTGAGCAATGCAGCGGAGCGCCGCTCAGCGGTCGTGTCGCGGATGGTAGCTACTTGATCCAAACGGATATGACGCCCATTGACCAGCACAATTTCCATGCGTGCCAGCTCTTCCGCCGACTGCACCGTGGCTATAGTGCGCACAGATTGCTCGGCCCCGCCTACATCGGTACGGCCACCGGAAGCTTCCTGCTGAATTTGGCGTAGCTGTCGCGAAATATCAGCAGCCGTGGCGTTAAGCGCCTGCAATCGTGACGGATCAATTTCCACCAGCACTTCGCGCGTTACTCCCCCCACTCTGGCCACCGCACCCACGCCGCGCACGCTAAGCAATAATTTAGTCACGGTATTGTCCACGAACCAGCTGAGCGCCTCATCATCCATGCGGCTGGAGGCTACCGTGTAGGTGAGGATAGGCGCGCCCGCCAGCTCCATTTTGGCAATGACGGGATCACGCAAATCGCCAGGCAAATCAGAACGCACCCGCGCCACTGCATCACGCACATCGTCCACTGCCTGTTGAGTCGGTTTTTCCAGACGGAATTCCGCCGTCACAATGGCCGTACCGTCCTGTACCTTGGTGTAGATATGTTTGATGCCCTGCAACGTGGCCATCGAATTTTCCAGCTTGCGCGCAACTTCGGTTTCCAGCTGCGAAGGCGACGCGCCCGGCAGAGAGGCAGTGACTGTCACGGTGGGTAAGTCAATGTCCGGGAAGTTTTGTATCTTCATTGCGCGGAAACTCATCAGGCCGAAGAGCGTCAGCATGATGAATAGCAAAACCGAGGGGGTGGGGTTGCGGATCGACCAGGCGGAAACGTTCATTGGAAACACCTTACCTCACTACGGCGGGAGTGCCGGAACCTGCTTTCACGGCTGCTGAGTTCATGTCTGCCGTTTCCACCACGCGCACCGTGTCGCCATCCGCCAGAAAACCGCCGCCCGATGCGACTACGCGTGCTGCTTCATCCAGGCCACCGGTAATTTCAATGCGCTCCCCGACGCGGCGGCCCACATCGACCTTGGTCTCTGTTACTTTCGAATCTATGCCAACGCGCAAAACATAGCTGAAGCCATCGCGCAACACCACGGCGCTTTGCGGCAATGTCAGCCCCTTACTGTTCCCAATCTCAAATTCGCCGCGCGCGAACATACCAGCCTTGATACTGCCGGGCGCTGGCAAATCCACATAGACCAAACCATTGCGTGTCTGCGCATCAACCGTGGGAGAAATTTTGCGTACTGTGCCGTTGATGGCAATATCGTTAGCGGTAACCCGCACGCTCATACCGGGTTTCAATAACGTCAGGTCAGCGGAGGAAACTTCGGCGCGCCATTCGAGGCGCCCTTGACGAATCATGCGAAACAATTCCTGCCCGGCCGACAATACGGCGCCCACCGTGGCGCTGCGTGCCGAGATTACACCTTGGTCAGGTGCCAGCACCTGCGTTTGTTGCAGGTGCAGTTGCTGTATCTGAAGGTTGGCGCGTTGCGCTTCCAGCCGCGCCTGCGCAGTGCTTTCGGCAGTAAGATATTGGCTGGCTTGCTGCGCACTTATGACCCCGCTGGGTTGCAGACGGCGCACACGCTCGGCATTCGCGGACGCCTCGGCCAGCGTGGCTTCGGCCTCAGCGACTGCGGCGCGAACTTGCATCAGGTTAGCCTGCACCGTACCTGGGGCAAACGTAGCCAGTATCTGCCCCCGTTTGACAATATCCCCCACATTGACGCGCACTTCAGCGAGGCGTAGACCATTGGCCTCGGCTCCGATGATGGCTTCCTGCCACGCAGCGACGTTGCCATTGGCGCTGATTCTGAGGGGCAAGTTGCTGGCCTGCGGTTGCGTAGTAACCACTGTTAATGCCGACTTGGCTGGGGTTCCCGGGACGTTTTTAGGTTTCTCGCCGCCGCTGGAACGCATGCCGAAAAAGACGAAGATAATGCCGAGCACCGCCACTGCGGCCAAAATAAGATAAAGGGGTTTAAGGCGATATGTCATGACAGCAAATAATCTGAGGTTTGCAGGGATCAAATATTGTTGGGGCATTATTATAACTGGCATGGAGCAGCGACAGGAAACATACACTATCTTTCCCATCTTTGTCAGGTACGCACCCCCACGGTACCGAAAGAAAGTGTGGGAAGGAAAATGAAAGCGGCTTTTGATTTATTGCAAATCTTGCAGATGCTCCATGACTTGTCGAGCAAGTAGTTTTTACGCTTTATGTTCACGTCATAAAACTGGCTTGGCTTTCAGTATCATCCCATTTGTGGCATTCTGCGCAACTTAATGGCAGTGCTCAATGTTTATTTCTGTTCCTTGATTTGTTGAGGGGACAGCCGGAGGATGGTAGTAATGAAACGTGTTGATGATTTTCGCCTGCGCTTTGGCAAGCGTGAGGTAGTACCGATAATAATAGGCGGAATGGGTGTGGATATTTCCAGCCGGGAATTGGCTCTCGAGGCTGCGCGGCTTGGCGGCGTGGGACATATATCCGATGCAATGTTGCCTACCGTAACGGATCGCCACTACAAAACAAAATTTGTCAGCGACAAACAAAAGCAATACAAACTTAATATAAAGAAAACTGACAAATCAATCGTCAAATTTGATCTGGAGCAGGTTGCCGAATCTACCCGCTTGCACGTCAGCAAAACTATGGAAGCCAAACGCGGCGAGGGTATGATTTTCGTCAACTGCATGGAAAAACTCACGATGAATGCGCCGCGTGAAACATTGCGTGTGCGGCTGTGTGGTGCGCTGGATGCGGGGATCGACGGCATCACCTTAAGCGCCGGGCTGCACCTAGGCTCGTTCGCATTGATGGAAGACAATCCACGCTTCCGCGATGCCAAGCTGGGCATCATTGTTTCCTCGTTGCGCGCCTTCCAGCTGTTCATACGCAAAAATGCCAAGCTTAACCGGCTGCCTGATTACATCGTGGTAGAAGGCCCACTGGCGGGTGGCCATCTGGGCTTCGGTATGGACTGGGCGAAATATGATCTGCATACCATCGTGGCAGAGATCGTTGCCCACTTGAAAGCCGAGCAACTGGATATTCCGGTCGTTGCAGCTGGCGGCGTGTTTACCGGTAGCGATGCGGTTGAATTTCTGGAAATGGGCTGCGGTGCCGTGCAAGTGGCAACACGCTTTACCGCCTCCAAGGAATGTGGCATTCCGGCAAAAATCCAGCAGGAATACTTTAAGGCCGACGAGCACGACATCGAGGTCAACATGATTTCCCCGACCGGCTATCCGATGCGCATGTTGAAGAATTGTCCGGCAATTGGCGACGGCATACGTCCCAATTGTGAAGCATATGGTTATTTGCTCGATGCCAATGGTCATTGTGCCTATATTGATGCCTACAACCGTGAGGTGGCGTTGCATCCTGACGCCAAAAAAATTTCCGTGAAGGATAAAACTTGCCTGTGTACCCAGATGCGCAACTTTGATTGCTGGACTTGCGGGCATTACACCTACCGCCTTAAGGACACTACGCACCGCAATGCCGATGGCAGTTATCAGATTCTGACCGCCGAACATGTATTTCACGACTATCAGTTCAGCACCGACCACAAGATCGCCCTTCCCTCGCTACTACCTTGAAATAAACTCTCGCGGGCCGAATAACGCAATATTTAAGGCAAGGAGAATAGCGTTATGAATGAAAATCGTGCTCTATCGCCGATGGTGAAAAATTTCCCTATTGTTTGCGTCGGCGGTTCAGCCGGAGGACTCGACGCCTATATTCGGCTATTACAAAATCTCCCGGCTGACATGGGCGTGGCTATTGTCATCGTTAACCACATCACAGACTTTCCTACCCAGCTCCACGAAGTTCTTCCTCGCTTCACGACGATGCCGGTTGATCTGATTACGGAAAGTTTGCTCATTGAACCTAACCACGTATTTATCATTCCTGAAAATCGGGATTTGCATGTCCTTGATGAGAGTTCCGTCTAAAGCCGATATCCAAGCCCCGAGGCTGGCCGGATGTCATCACGGTTTTCCTGCGTTCGCTGACCCAATATTGGGACGGCAAGCTTATTGCCGTCATTGTTTCCGGCTATGATGGTGACGGCGCAGAGGCTCTGTGCGGCATCAAGGAAGTAGGCGGTATTACCATCGCACAGCAACTGAGTACCGCCAAGCAGCCCGACATGCCGGAGAGCGCCATTGACACCGGCTGCATCGATTTTATTCTATCGCCAGAAAAAATCGCTGATGAAATTGTGCGCATTGCGCGCGCCCAGAGCTGAGGAGCGAGTGGATAGCCGCACCCTCTCTAGTTCCGCCGAACAAAAAAATCTTCCTCCCCCTTGAAATCAGCTTAAGTCGCCCCGACTATTGGCACTCGTAGGTAGAGAGTGCTAAACTCCGCCTCCGCATTTTTTTAACCCCTTTGTTTTTAGGAGACCTCAGTATGAAAATTCGTCCTTTGAACGATCGCGTGATCGTTAAACGTATGGAAGAAGAACGCAAAACCGCCTCTGGCATCGTGATTCCGGATGCTGCCACTGAAAAGCCGGATCAAGGCGAAATCATCGCCGTAGGCAAAGGCAAAGTCGGCGACGATGGCAAATTGCAGGCGATGAGCGTCAAGGTCGGCGACCGTGTGCTGTTCG
>JANYHX010000164.1 GCA_025362155.1 Gallionella sp.
TGCCGTACTGTTATCACCGGCGTGCGCCAGTTTCGATATGTTCCGTAACTATAAACATCGTGCTGAAGTGTTCATTCAATCAGTTCATGAGTTGGAAAGGGAGGATATATGGCATCGCTAACAACTATCAAGAATCGCATGACAGAAAACTTGCAAATCGCTAACTGGTTTAAATGGCTGCCCTCGTTGGCATTGCCTAATGGCGGTAATTTACCCGTGGGCAATACAAATGGAGAAGCAACGCGACGGCGCTTTCATCCACCGCCTTTCGCCGCACCCGCAGGGGGTACGCCGATGGGTGCCCGGGGGTTTCACCCCCACCCTTTCGCTGTCAAAACGCGCGCCCGGCCATCTCCGGCACAATTCGATGAAGTATTGATCTGGGTCTGGATAGGGCTGCTGGCACTCGGTTTGGTGATGGTGTATTCCGCGTCAATTGCCACCTCTGAGGCGAACAAATTTACTGGCTATCAATCGTCCTATTATTTGTTGCGGCACGGGGTGTTTATTGCTACGGGTTTGCTGGCCGCGTTGTTTGCCTTCCAGGTGCCAGTACAGACCTGGCAAAAGTATGCGCTATATTTATTTTTGATAGGCGGGGCGCTGCTGTTGCTGGTGCTGATTCCGGGTATCGGGCGGGAAGTGAATGGTAGCCGCCGCTGGTTGTCCTTTTTCGTTATTAACGTACAACCCTCGGAGCTAATGAAACTGAGCGCGGTACTGTATGCCGCCGATTACACCGTGCGTAAAGGCAAGGTAGGACATTTATTCAAGAAAGCTTTTGTGCCGATGTTGGCGGTGATGGTATTGATCGGCGGCTTGCTGTTGCAAGAACCCGATATGGGTGCGTTCGTGGTGATCCTGTCGATAGCTTTCTGCACCTTATGGCTGGGCGGTTTTAACATCAAGGTGTTCGCTGCGCTGCTGGTGACATTGCCGCTGGCATTCACGGCCTTGATACTTTCTTCGCCCTATCGGATGCAACGCGTCATCGGTTTCATGGATCCCTGGTCAGACCCCTATGGCAAGGGCTATCAACTGAGTCATGCGCTGATCGCTTTCGGGCGAGGTGAGTGGCTGGGCGTGGGCTTGGGCGGCAGTGTCGAAAAATTATTTTATTTGCCGGAAGCACACACCGATTTTCTGATGGCGGTGATTGCGGAGGAATTAGGCCTGGTCGGCGTGGCCGCAGTGATCGCCCTGTTTGCAGTGCTGGTGGTGCGCGCCTTTCGTATCGGGCGCGATGCGGCTTTACTGGACCGCCGCTTCTCGGCCTTGGTTGCGCAGGGGATCGGGGTCTGGATAGGCATGCAGGCAATGATCAATATCGGCGTGAACATGGGCGTGCTGCCAACCAAGGGATTGACCCTGCCGTTCCTGAGTTTCGGCGGTAGCGGTATTGTGGTGAATTGCATTGCCGCAGCCCTGTTGCTAAGAGTGGATTATGAGAACAGAAGGATTGCGCGGGGACTGCCGGTATGAGGCATCAGAGGACAGAGGACGGGGGACAGACGACAGAGGTTTTGTCGCGGCTGCCCCGCGTCCTTGAAATATCGTGCCGCGCAGCAGCGCATAACAATCCGCCCTCTGTCCCACGAAACCCGTAATGAGCTACTCCATACTCATTATGGCCGGCGGCACCGGCGGCCATATTTTCCCTGCCTTGGCAGTGGCTGACATTTTGCGCTTGCAGGG
Organism: Gallionella sp.; assembly: GCA_025362155.1. Taxonomy (GTDB): domain Bacteria; phylum Pseudomonadota; class Gammaproteobacteria; order Burkholderiales; family Gallionellaceae; genus Gallionella. Next base: position 1,696 of record JANYHX010000164.1, read on the forward strand.
ATGGCGGGTAACCTGGCTGGGCGCGCCAAACAGCATGGAAGCGGAGCTGGTGCCCAAGCATGGTTATACGCTGGCGTGGGTACGTTTTTCCGGGGTGCGTGGCAAAGGGTGGTTGCGCTGGTTACAGTTGCCGTTCGATATGTTGATTGCATTGTGGCAGAGTGCGGTCGCGATATTTCGTACCCGTCCCGACGTGGTGCTGGGCATGGGCGGATACATCACTTTCCCGGGCGGCATGATGGCGGCTTTACTGCGTCGCCCGCTGGTGATACATGAGCAAAATTCTATTGCTGGATTGAGCAATAAATTGCTGGCGCGCATTGCGCAAAAAATTCTCAGCGGTTTTCCCGAGGTGTTGCCGCACGCCATATGGTGTGGTAATCCGGTGCGCATCGAAATTGCCGCTTTGCCTGATCCGCAGCAACGCTATGGCGTGCGCAACGGCAAGCTGAATGTGCTGGTGGTGGGCGGCAGTCTGGGTGCCCAGGCGATCAATGAAGTAGTGCCACGAGCGCTCGCGTTGTTGCCGCCCGCGCTGCGCCCCAATGTGTTGCACCAAACCGGCAAGCAACATTTCGCTGCGGTGCAACGTTTATATCAGCAGCTGGATGTGCAAGCCGAGATTAAACCGTTCATGGATGAAATGGCCAAACACTATGCCAATGCCGACCTGGTGATTTGTCGCGCCGGTGCGCTGACGATCGCGGAGCTTGCCGCTGCGGGCGTGGCGAGCATTCTGATCCCGTTCCCGTTCGCGGTGGACGATCACCAGACCTACAATGCGCGCTTTCTTTCCGATCGCGGCGCGGCAGTGTTGCTGCCGCAAAGCGAAATGACTGTGGAGAAACTCGCGCAATTACTGCGCGATTCGACCCGCGAAAAATTATCGGTGATGGCACAACAGGCGCGCAGCATGGCAAAGGCCGACGCGGCGCAGCGAGTGGCGCAGGTATGCGCAGAATTGGCTGGAAAATGAAAAAACAATTCTGTCCACGAAAAACACGAAAGGCACGAAATAAAACCGTGGTTTGTTTTGTTCATGCCTTTCGTGTTTCTCGTGGACAAATGGGGTTGAGAGATGAAACATAAAGTCAAACATCTCCACTTCGTTGGCATCGGCGGCGCAGGCATGAGCGGTATTGCCGAGGTGCTGCTCAATCTTGGTTTTCAAGTGAGTGGTTCGGATCTCAGCCAGAGTGTGGCGACCAAACGCCTCAAGAAACTGGGTGCGACGCTCTACCTCGGCCATGCTGAGCAGAACCTGACCAATGCCGACGTGGTGGTGATCTCCACGGCCGTGAGTCAGGATAATCCCGAAGTGCTGGCGGCGCGTGCCCGGCACATTCCAGTGGTGCCGCGCGCGATGATGCTGGCCGAGCTGATGCGCTTGCGCCAAGGCATCGCCGTGGCCGGTACGCATGGCAAAACCACCACCACTTCGTTGACCGCCAGCATTTTGGCCAAGGGCGGCTTCGACCCCACTTTTGTGATTGGCGGCAAGCTGAACAGCAGCGGCAGCAACGCCAAACTCGGCACGGGTGAATTTATTGTGGTCGAGGCGGATGAGTCCGACGCTTCATTTCTGTATCTGCAACCGATACTGGCGGTAATCACCAACATCGACGCCGACCATATGGAAACTTACGATCACGATTTCGAAAAGCTCAAGCAGGCGTTCGTGGACTTTGTCGGGCATTTGCCATTTTATGGGATGGCCATGTTATGCATAGATGATGCCCATGTGCGCGAAATTCTGCCGCGCATCAGCAAGCCGGTCACCACTTATGGCATCAGCGAGGGCGCGCAAATCCGTGCCGTCGATGTGCGCCATCAGAGTGGTCAGATGCGCTTCACTGCGCAATGCCGCCAGAATGGAACGCCAAAGGATTTGGACATCACGCTGAATCTGGCCGGAGTGCATAACGTACTAAATGCGCTCGCCGCCATCGCCATTGCATTGGAATTGGGCGTGGCGGATGAAGCGATTATCTCGGCCCTCGCGGAATTCCAGGGCGTGGGCAGGCGCTTCCAGCGTTATGGGGAGGTAGCCTTGCCGGAATACCCCCTCTCCAACTCTGATGGAACAACTGATAACACTACTAGCCATCTGACTAACCCAGCAAAAGACGCTGGGCAAGTCATTGGTTATAGCCATTCGACTAAGCCCGCAAGCGGGCAAGTCGCTGGTTACCCCCCGCAAGCGGGGAGAGCGGAGCGAGGGGAGCGAAGCCGGGCAATCGTCCCCTCTCTTAAAAGCAGGAGAGGAGGCTTTACCTTAATCGACGACTACGGCCATCATCCGGCAGAAATGGTCGCGACGCTGGCAGCAGTGCGCGGCGCGTTTCCCGGTCGGCGTTTGGTACTGGCATTTCAGCCGCATCGTTATACCCGCACGCGCGATTTATTCGAGGACTTTGTGAAAGTGTTGTGCAGCGTAGATGCGCTGGTGTTGGCGGAAGTCTATGCCGCAGGCGAGGCAGTCATAGTCGGCGCAGATGGGCGCGCCCTGATGCATGCCTTGCGTGTAGCGGGGCAGAGCGAAGCGGTGTTTGTCGAGGATATTCAGCAGATGCCAGCTGCGATAATGCAAATGGCACGCGATGGCGATGTGGTCATCACCATGGGTGCGGGTTCGATCGGCTCCATCCCGAATAATTTGTTGGGAAAAAGTGATGTCGATGCAACCGGCAAAATACCCGCGCTACAGGGTGCGGCGTTTGGATAAGCCATGGATATGAGTGAGCTAAAACACTTTGCCAACTCCACCTTGCGCGGCACGTTGAGCCAAAATGTGCCGATGAGCAAGCATACCAGCTGGCGCGCGGGCGGTATGGCCGAGCGTATCTACCAGCCCGCCGATCTTGAGGATTTGCTGGAGTTCCTGCGCGGTGTGGCAGTGGATGAGCCACTTTATGCGCTGGGTTTAGGCAGTAATTTATTGGTGCGCGATGGCGGTTTGCGCGGCACGGTGTTATTGCTGCATGCGGCTTTGAGTGCATTACATTTAACCGAGGACGGTAGCGTGTATTGCGAGGCGGGTGTGCCCGGAGCGAAGCTGGCGCGTTACGCGGCACTGCACCATCTGCACGGTGCGGAATTTTTTGCCGGTATCCCCGGCACGCTGGGCGGCATGCTGGCGATGAATGCCGGTTGTTATGGCAGCGAAACCTGGGAAAAAGTGCTGCGCGTGCAAACTGTGGATAGGCACGGGGAAGTGCATATACGCACCGCCGCTGATTATGAAATTGGCTATCGGCATGTCGCGAAACTTGCCAGCAGAAATGTACAGGAAGAATTTTTTCTCGCCGCGTGGCTGCAGTTTCCGCGCGGCGACGAGGAAGCCGCTCGGCAAGGCATCAAAGCATTATTAAGCAAGCGCATCGCTACCCAGCCTTTAAATTTACCGAATGCCGGTTCGGTGTTTCGCAATCCGCCTGGCGACCATGCGGCGCGGTTAATTGAGCAGTGCCGGCTAAAAGGCCGGCAGATTGGCGGCGCGCAGGTGTCGGAAAAACATGCCAACTTCATCGTCAATACCGGCGCTGCGACTGCGACGGATATCGAAAATCTGATTAATGAAATCCAGGCCACGGTGCAGCAGCAAACCGGGGTAAGACTGCAATGCGAAGTGCGCATTGTTGGAAAAGCTAGGAACTAGAGGCTAGGGCTAGCCCCGAGTCTCTAGCCCCTAGCTTCTAAATTGAATGGATCAAATGAATAAATTTGGAAAAGTTGCGGTGTTATTCGGCGGACGCTCTGCCGAGCGCGAGGTCTCGCTGAACAGCGGCGCGGCGGTGCTTGCGGCACTGTTGCGTAGCGGTGTGGATGCCTATCCGTTTGATCCGGCCGTGCAGAATTTGCAGGCACTGGTGGATGATGGTTTTGACCGTGCTTTTATTGCGCTGCACGGACGCTATGGCGAGGACGGCACGGTGCAGGGTGCGCTGGAATTATTGGGTATTCCCTATACCGGCAGCGGGGTGATGGCTTCCGCGCTCGGCATGGATAAATGGCGTACCAAGCTGGTGTGGCAGGCAGGCGGGCTGCCGATTCCGGATTATGCGCTGCTTGATGAGCGCAGCGATAGTCAGGCGATTGTAAAGCAATTGGGCTTGCCGCTATTTGTAAAACCCGCCAATGAAGGTTCGAGTGTAGGTATTAGCAAAGTGAAAGCAGCGAGTGAATTACAGGACGCATATCGGGTCGCCGCCAAGTACGACAAGTTGGTACTGGCAGAAAGTTTTATCGGCGGCGGCGAATACACCGTGGCTATTTTGGGTGAACAGGCGTTGCCAGTGATCAAGATCGAAACGGCCAACGAGTTCTATGATTACGAAGCCAAGTATTTACGCAATGACACGCGCTATTTGTGCCCGAGCGATCTGAATGCAGCGCAGGAAGCCGAGATGCAGCGCCTCGCCAAACAGGCTTTTGCGCTGATCGGCGGGCAAGGCTGGGGGCGTGTGGATTTTCTGAAAGATGAGGCAGGCAAGGCCTATTTACTCGAAGCCAACACCTCGCCGGGCATGACTGACCATAGCCTGGTGCCGATGGCGGCGCGGCAGGCGGGAATAAGTTTCGAGCAACTGGTGGTGCGAATTCTGGAGCTGGCGGGGGTTAACAAATGATTTTCACGTTTGTCCTTTCTCCCGCTTGCGGGAGAGAGTTAGAGAGAGGGATGTATGTGGGATAACGCGCCGCTACTTCGCAGCATTGCTAATACGCTGATCGCCCTCAGTGTGTTGGCCGTTTTGTATGGCGCGATTTATTACGCCGTGCATTTACCGGGATTATTTCCGCTGCGCAACGTGCGCTTGAGTGATACGCCGCAACGCGTGGACGCAACTGATGTATTGCAAGTAGTGCGCAGCGAGGTAAAGGGCAATTTTTTTACTGTGGATATTGAGCACTTAAGGCAAGCGTTGGAAAAATTACCATGGGTGCGCAGTGTCAGCATACGCCGTGAATTTCCGTATCGTTTGGTCGTTCAGCTGGAAGAACACCAGGCATTGGCGCGCTGGAACAACCGTTCATTGGTGAATCAGCATGGCGAGGTTTTTGTGGCCAAGAGTGAGCAAGCGCTGCCGAATTTTCTCGGCCCGGAGGATACGGCTGCTGACATCACGGCACGTTACACACAGTTCACCCAGCAACTTGCGTCGTTGAATAAAAGAGGGCTTCCCGATTGCCCCCTCTACCGCAGAGATCAAAAAATTGTTTTTCTCGATCGCCCCCTCCCCCGCTTGCGGGAGAGGGTTGGGGAGAGGGGGTTTTCTGGGGGGAGGGTTGGGGAGGGGGACAGCGTGCGCGGTACGTGCTCAGATGTGAATTTGCAGGCGGCTCAGATTACCTTGTCGCCGCGCCGCGCCTGGCAATTGCGTTTGAGTAACGGCATGGTGCTGGAGCTGGGACGCGAGGACATGCAGCAACGTTTGGCGCGGTTTGTGGCTGTGCAGAGAACAGAAGACGGAAGGCAGAAGACAGAGGGAGCAATGTATGTGGACTTGCGCTATCGCAATGGGTTTGCAGTCAGGCAGGTTACAAATGTTAAAGAATAGAGCGCGCGGAGAAATGGGATCGATTTTCTGTCCTTTGTCTTGCGTCTTGTGTCCTGTGGGGAACAATCGATGAGCAGAAACAAGGAGGCCAAGAACCTGGTGGTCGGATTGGACATCGGCACATCCAAGATCGTGGTGATTGTGGGTGAAGCCAAGCCGGATGGCACGCTGGAGGTGATCGGCATGGGAATGCACACGTCATCCGGTATGAAGAAAGGCATGGTGGTCAATATCGAAGCCACGGTGGGCGCGATTCAGCGCGCGCTGGAAGAAGCCGAGTTGATGGCTGATTGCAAAATATCTGAAGTTTATACCGGTATTGCGGGCAGCCATATACGCAGCATTAATTCCCGTGGCATGGTGAAAATCAAGGAGAAAGAGGTGACCGCTGCCGACATCGAACGTGTAATCGAGACGGCCAGTTCCATCAGCCTGCCAGGCGACCAGCAGATACTGCATATCCTTGAGCAGGAATTTAGTATCGACGGTCAGGACGGCATTAAAAAGCCGCTGGGTATGAGCGGGATGCGGCTGGATGTGGAAGTGCATATTGTCAGCGGCGCGGTGGCGGCGGTGCAGAACATCATGAAATGCATCCATCGCTGTGGCCTGGAAGTAAACGAATTGATATTGCAGCCATTGGCCTCGAGCAAGGCGGTGCTGGCCGATGACGAGAAAGAATTGGGCGTGTGTCTGGTAGACATCGGCGGTGGCACCACCGACATTGCGGTGTTCACCGGCGGTGCGATCCGTCACACCGCGGTGATACCGATAGCCGGCGACCAGATCACTAACGATATTGCGATGGCATTGCGCACACCCACGCAGGATGCCGAAGACATCAAGATCAAGCATGGCTGCGCACTGCGCCAGTTGGCGGATAGCGGCGCGATTGAAGTATCCGGGGTGGGGGAGCGCGGACCGCGCATGTTGTCGCGTCAAACCTTGGCGGAAGTGATTGAGCCGCGCGTTGAAGAGCTGTATTCGTTGGTGCAGCAGGAACTGCGCCGTAGCGGTTTCGAAGAGTTGCTTTCATCGGGCATCGTGATTACCGGCGGCAGCAGCTCCATGCAAGGCATGGTCGAATTGGGCGAGGAAATTTTTCATCTGCCGGTGCGTTTGGGTACGCCGAAATATATTGGTGGCTTGTCCGATGTGGTGAAAACCCCGCGTCTGGCAACCGGTGTGGGGCTGCTGTTATATGGCCTGGAGCATCATCAACGCAATGAGGAGACGCGTATGCAATCAAATTCATTTAGCGACATTTTGGCAAGAATGAAGGCTTGGTTCCAAGGGAATTTTTAAATTCATTTTTTGGGCGCATCGCGGTGTTGCGCGGTGTAGGTTTAAGGCAGGTTAAGGTTAATTTTTTCGGTAATTATTTTTAAGGAGATGACGATGTTTGAAATCATGGAAGCACAAACTCAGGATGCAGTGATCAAAGTGGTCGGTGTGGGCGGCTGTGGAGGCAATGCCGTGGATCATATGATCGAACAAGGCGTGCAGGGAGTCGAGTTCATTGTCATCAATACCGATGCACAAGCCCTCAAGCGCAGTAAGTCACATACCCAGTTACAAATCGGTGTGAACATCACCAAAGGTTTGGGTGCAGGTGCCAAACCTTCGGTAGGCCAGGCGGCAGCGGAAGAGGATCGCGAGCGCATCAAGGAAATGCTCAGCGGTGCACACATGGTGTTCATCACCGCCGGCATGGGCGGTGGCACCGGTACCGGCGCTGCACCGATTGTCGCGCAAATTGCCAAGGAGATGGATATCCTGACGGTGGCGGTAGTGACCAAGCCGTTTGCTTATGAGGGCAATCGCATGCGCCTCGCCAAAGCCGGTATTGAGGCGCTGACCCAATATGTTGACTCGTTAATCATCGTGCCCAATTCCAAGTTAATGGAAGTGCTGGGCAACGATATTACTGTTCCGGAAGCCTTCAAGGCGGCCAATGGCGTGTTACAGGGCGCTGTTGCAGGCATCGCCGAAGTCATCAATGTGCCCGGCTTGATCAATGTCGACTTCGCCGATGTGCGCACTGTGATGTCAGAAAATGGCATGGCGATGATGGGCTCGGCGATTGCGTCCGGTCCGGAGCGCGCGCGCATAGCCGCTGAGCGCGCCATTGCCAGTCCGTTGCTGGAAGATGTGGATATGTCCGGAGCGCGCGGCGTGCTGGTGAATATCACTTCCAGCAGCAGCCTCAAGCTGAAAGAAATCGACGATGTAATGGAGTGCGTCCAATTTGCTGCCGAAGAAGCCACTGTGATCGTCGGTTCAGTATTTGATGAAACCATGGGTGACGAAATGCGCGTGACAGTAGTCGCTACCGGCTTGGGGGTTCCTGCGGCGCGTAAGCAAGCCAAACCGGAAATTGTCTATCAGAACCAGAATTACCAGCGCACCGGTACCCATGATGAACCGATGGCGAATGTGAATTACGGGGAACTGGAAAGCCCGGCCATTATGCGCAGCGGACGCAGGGCAGCGGTAGATGCGCTGGAAAAATCTGGCGTGGATACTTATGACATCCCTTCGTTTCTGCGTAAACAGGCGGACTAGCCTTTAAATAATGTTTGGTTACTCAGCCTGTGCAAATTTTTCGTAGATGGTAGCAGGCCGCAGCCTGAGGAGATCGGCAATCAAGTTGGTCAGATTGACCTCGCCGCTTCGGTACGGGTTAGGCTTCATCTATAATGCCCATTCAAACTTAGCAAAGAAAATCTATCCATCATGCAAACTATTCTTGACGCTATCGGTTCGACCCCGCTGATCCAGATCGATGGCATCTGGGTCAAACTGGAATTTTTGAATCCGTCTGGATCGATCAAAGCGCGTATCGCGAAATACATGGTCGAACGCGCTGAACGCGAGGGACTGCTGAAGCCGGGCGACACCATAGTGGAAGCGAGCAGCGGCAATACCGGCAACGCGATGAGCATGGTCGCCGCCGTCAAGGGCTACAAGATGCTGGTGCTGATGCCCAACGGCTTGAGCCGCGAGCGCACCGCGATTTCGCGGGCTTATGGCGCCGAGGTGCGCATCATCGGTGATTTCCATGTCACCGATGCGTTGGCCGAAGTGCGCAGGCTGGGCAAGCTGCCCGGTTATTTTGCGCCGCAGCAATTCGACAACGAATGGAACGTGGACGAAAACCGCGAGTGGCTGGGACAAGAAATACTGGCGCAACTGCCCGTGCTGCCCGATGCGGTCGTCGGTGGCGTAGGCACTGGCGGCACGATCATCGGTGTGGGCCAAGCATTCAGGACAGTCAATCCGGCCTGCAAGGTGGTCGCGCTTGAGCCTAGCGAGTCATGCACGATACTCTGCGGCGAGATCGCCAAGCATTTGATCGAGGGCATCGCCGACGGCTTCGTGCCCGGCATTATTGAGCGCCATCGTGACCTGCTGAATGAAATCGTTACGGTTGAGTCTACAGAAGCGGTGCTTGAGATGCGCCGTCTGGCGCGTGAGCATGGCATCTTCGTCGGCCCATCATCCGGCGCACACCTGATCGCCGCGCGAGAATTGCGTGATCGGTACCAGCTCGAGCACGTCGTTACGTTCTTCTGCGACAAGGGCGAGAAATACATCAGCGACTACTGGCTGTGAAAGCCTCCAAGCATTGTGCTCACACTGGACATCATCCGCTATGGCTTGCCGTTATAGGTGAGGGTAAAAATTTTCCCGGTTTTGACTTGCCGCAAATTTTGAAAGCTTTGCTTTGCTTCCTTATGGCGATATGCTGCCCGCGAGCTTGGAATCATTTTCCAGCAATCCAGCCTCATCGCTGACTATATGCGCTGCTTCGTTCAACGATATATCCTTGGTATTTTTACTCGCATTCTCGATGGCCAGGTCGGCACTGAGATTGCGTTCGCTGGATAACATGCCATCGTCTTGAAGTGCATGGCTGCTGGCTTCAGCAGATGCCTTGTCCGATTGTTTGTCTCCCTGGTTTTTCTCGCGGGACTTTTCGCGTGCCTCCTGCGCAGCACGCTCTTTGCGGCGGTCAGCCTCATTCAGCGAGATCAGGTTTTCCCGGCGCAGCTTGTTGAACTGGGCAATATCTTCCTGCAGGTACTTGAAGTCTTTGTCATGACTTATGCGCTTGTCGTGGCTCGCTATCAATATGGGCATGATGTTTGTCAAATTACCTCCCGGCGTATAGTTAGCCGCCTTGATTTGTGACCAAGGCAAGGCATTGTCGTAACTGGATTCACCAAAGTCTTCTGCGTCAGTCATTGACGGCAGGCTGATATCCGGAGTCACACCGCGTAACTGGGTGGTGCCGCCATTGATCCGGAAAAACTGGGCGATGGTCATCTTGACCTCGCCGAATTCGGGTTTGTCATTTTTCGCGATTCGATCAAGATCTGCTACGGTCTGTACGGTGCCTTTGCCAAAGCTGGTTTCACCGATCACGACCCCGCGTCCGTAATCCTGTAGCGCCGCCGCGAAGATTTCCGACGCTGATGCTGAGCCGCGATTAATGAGCACGGCCAGCGGGCCATTCCAGGCAATATCCGTATCAGTATCGCTGGTAACAGTTACTTTGCCTTCGGAGTCGCGTTGCTGTAATACGGGGCCTTTGCCTGCAAACAGGCCAGTCATTTGGATGGCTTCATCCAATGAACCACCGCCATTGTTACGCAGGTCCACCAGCACGCCATCCACTTTGTCATTTTTCAGTTCATTCAGCAGGCGCGCGACATCCATGGTTGCGCTTTTGAAATCCTTGTCGCCCTTCTGATGGGCAGAAAAATCCTGATAAAACTCAGGCAATGAAATCACCCCGATGTGGCGTGTCACTTCCCCATCTTTCACCTCAAGGGTAGATTTTTTGGCAGCCTGTTTTTCCAGGCTGATTTTTTTTCGCACCAGCGAAATGAGCTTGTGTTTACCGTCTGTGCCGACTTCTGCGGGCAGCACATCAAGACGTACCACGGTATCCTCAGCGCCGCGTATCAAGGCCACGGTATCGTCAATGCGCCAGCCCATGATTTCAGTTATCGGACCATTTTCGCCTTGCCCGACACCTACGATACGGTCCCCGGCTTTCAATTTGCCGGATAGCGTTGCAGGGCCGCCTGCCAATAGCTCCCTGATTGTGGTGTATTCATCCTTGTCATACAGCGATGCGCCTATGCCAACAAGAGATAATCTCATCGAAATATCAAACTCCTCGGAAGCACGCACCCCGAAATAATTTGTATGCGGGTCTATGGACATCGCATAGGCATTCATAAAACTTTGAAATACGTCTTCACTTTTGACCTTGGACAGACTTTTCAAGGAATTTTCATAGCGTTTGCCTAGTGTTTGGCCGATGCTTTTTTCATCCTTGCCGGCCAGCTTGAGACGCAGCCAGTCATTCTTGACACGCTTGCGCCACAAGTCATTCAGTTCGTCTTCGGATTTCGGCCATGGCGCATCCTTGCGGTTGAATTGATAGCTTTCCTTTTTCTTGAAATCAAAACCATTGGTCAGCAGGGAACGGGCATACACAAGGCGTTCATTGATTCGCTGTTGATAGAGATTGAATATGGCGTAAGGGATGCTCAAGTCCTTGGCGAGTATGGCATCATCAAGTCTGGTTCGCGCGTAGTCGAAATGGTCAATGTCAGCCTGTAGGAAAAATACCTTTTCGCCATCCAGCATCTTCAGGTAGCGGTCGAATATTTGCGCAGATAAATTATCGTCAAGCGCGGGGTGTTTGTAACTATACCGGCCCAGAACTTTAGCGGATAAAAAAGCTGCCAGAGGCTGCTGTTCCAGCGGCACAAGCTGCGGGACAGCCTGCGCCGTATTGAGTGCGGCCAGCGTAAACGCCAGCAATATCCACAGTAGTTTATTTCTCATTTGTATAATTCGCGGGGTAAGGTTGGTGCAGAGCACATTTTGATTTTCAATCAATTAAGATGGACAGAATTAAAGTCGCCAAGTTCGATATTTTATCTTGATATGAAATCATTTGAACCCCGGCACCTTTAATTCCTTTCGCTCCAGATCGTGGCAAATCTGACGGCATTGCTTTTTATGACCACAACGGCGACCTTTGTGACCGGATTAAAATCGCAAGTTACAAAAGCTGTGACAGGGAAAAATCCGTCTGTGCTAAAATCCTCTCGAGAATCTCTCAATCAAAACATTAATGGTTAAGCAACGCACCTTAAAAAATTCCGTCAGCGTGACGGGGGTCGGCTTGCACAGCGGCGAAAAAGTCACGTTGGGTTTACGTCCCGCGCCGGTTAATACCGGCATTATGTTCCGTCGTGTGGATGTCAAACCGGTAGAGGAAATTCGCGCCCATGCGGGGTTGGTGCATGACACGCGGTTGTCCACCTGTATGGAGCAAGGTGGTGTGCGCGTCGCGACGATTGAGCACCTGATGTCGGCATTGGCCGGACTGGGAATTGACAATGCCTATGTTGATCTGGATAGCGCAGAAGTGCCGATCATGGATGGCAGTGCCGGCACATTTGTTTTTCTGCTGCAATCTGCGGGAATTGTGGAGCAATCCTCCGCCAAAAAATTCCTGCGCATCAAAAAAACCGTAGAGGTGAAGCAAGGCGATAAGTGGGTGCGCTTTGAGCCGCACCACGGCTATAAATTGACCTTCACCATCAATTTTGCCCACCCGGTATTTGCCAATACCAAACAACATGTCATTGTCGATCTCGACGAGGAATCCTATGTGCGCGACATCAGTCGCGCGCGGACCTTTGGTTTCATGCAGGAAGTGGAGAGCATGCGTGCACAAGGACTGGCGTTGGGCGGCAGCCTGGATAATGCCATCGTGATGGATGAATATCGGGTGCTGAATTCGGATGGTTTGCGTTTTGAGGATGAATTCGTCAAACACAAGGTGCTCGACGCGATAGGTGATCTCTACCTGCTGGGACACCCGCTGATTGGTGCATTTTCCGGTTATAAATCCGGCCATGCCTTGAACAACGCCTTGCTGCGCGAACTACTTTCCGACGATGAGGCTTGGGAATATGTCACGTTTAATAACGTGGAAGATGCGCCCGCATTTCTGCGATTACAACTACAGTCTGTTTAATCCAATCTGAAAACGGCGGGCCTATGTTGATCCTGCGTTTATTCATCGTTCTTGTAGCATTGCTGCTGATACTGAGTGGTGCAATGTATCTTTTTACTCGTAATCCCCGCTACATGGAATTTGCATGGCAAACAGTGCGCTTCAGCGTGCTCCTGCTGTTAGTGTTTGGCCTGCTGTTTTTGTTGGAGCGCTATGTGCTGGTAGGTTGGCTGGCGATCCTTTAGGCCCCCCTTTGAGATGTTCCCAAGTTGCGGGAGGCAGTGGTTGCAAAGATATCTTAGCTTCTTGCCTTAGCCATTTTTCCTAGCGCAACTTTGAGCGGTGAATCATTCAGGCTCAGGCTGAGGTCATTGATTGCATTTTGTGCCGTTTTGCTCAATTTATGAGGGGCGGGTTTGGGTTGCAGGCGGTCGAAGGAAACTTGCACCTTGATCCGGATTCCGCTAACCTCACAACCCCTGCCCTGCATTAGAATCACCAGTTGTGGTGCCAGTTGACGTAATTTTGCGGCCAGCGTGGCATTGGCGACGGCGATGCTGAGTGTGCCCAATTGCAGACTCAACACCTGTACTTGGCTGGATTGCGCAAGATGGGGCGGGGCAACACTGATAAAATGGTTCTGCAACGCGGATAAGGCTTGGGCTTTAACCAATAGCGGACGCAATTCTGGATTACCGTTTAGTAATGTTTTTACAGGTTGTGCCACAGATTTCCAATTACATTAAGAAGGAGGAAGCATGAATCTTATTCTAGTTTCCAATAGCTTGGCAAAAACTCGCAGCATCACCCTGGGCGGATGGCAGATTATGTTGCTGTTGATGCTGCTGTCCGGACTAATGTTAGGCGCGGCATTTACCTTACAATATGCGCTGGTGCGCTTTGCCCCTGAGGGCTTGAGTGATGATATACGCACTTTGTTATCCGAGGTCCACAGCGATGAACAGCAGAAGCAGCAAACTTATCTGCATAGTAGCCTGGATGCCATGGCAATTAGAGTCGGGCAAATCCAGGCACAGTTGCAGCGTCTGGATGCGCTTGGGGTGCGCTTGGCAAAGTTGACCGGCATGAAACCGGAAGAATTCAAATTCTCTCAACCTCCCGCCCAAGGCGGACCACTGATAGTTTCCCCCGATCAGAAAATATCTGAGAATGATCTGGATCAGCAACTGGACATGCTGACCCATGTGGTGAGTGACCGTAACGACAAATTGATGGCTTTGGAAACCATGTTGTTGCAGAACCAATTGAGCCGTAAATTGCTGCCCTCTATTCCGCCCGTCCATACCGGCTTTTATTCTTCAAATTTTGGTTGGCGTATCGATCCTTTCACTGGGAGCAGTGCGATGCACGAAGGAGTGGATTTTATGGCTGATGTTGGCACACCGATTTACGCTTCAGCGGGCGGTGTGGTGGACTATGCGGCCTTACATCCCCAGTATGGTAATATGGTTGAGATTGATCACGGTAATGATATTGTCACACGCTATGCGCATGCTTCAAAATTGCTGGTAAAGGTCGGCCAGGTAGTGCGGCGCGGCGAGAAGATTGCCGAGGTGGGAAGTACCGGACGCTCTACCGGTAGTCACTTGCATTTTGAAGTCCGTTACAAAGGTATCGCTCAGAATCCCGTGCGCTTTTTAGAAAAAACCACCAGTTAACAGGAATGGATATTGGTGAGGGTGAGGTGATGGATAGCCTCACCCTTAATTATTTGCAGGGGACAGCTAAAAATCCAGATTTTCATCCCAACTGCTGCGTTGTGTAAAAATTTATTTTGCTGACATATAAATCATATGTGGCGCTGCTAAATTTTTTCCACGCTTGCATTTAAGCGAACTCTGAATTTTTAGATGCCCCCTTAGTCGAGAACTTTATTACCTTTTTGTTTTAGAAAATATGATTCCAAATGTACTGAAAAGTATCTTCGGTAGCCGCAATGATCGCTTACTCAAGCAATACCGCGCTACTGTAATTGCCATCAATAAGCTGGAAGCCGAGACTGCCAAGTTAAGCGATGAAGCTTTGCGCCAGAAAACGGATAATTTCAAGCAACGTTTTGCAAAAGGTGAATCACTGGATGAGCTGCTATCGGAAACCTTTGCGGTAGTGCGAGAGGCAAGTAATCGCGTGCTGGGCATGCGCCATTACGATGAGCAACTGATCGGCGGAATGGTTTTGCATTATGGCAAGATCGCCGAAATGCGCACTGGCGAAGGCAAAACCCTGATGGCCACCTTGCCGGTTTATCTGAATGCGATTTCCGGCAAGGGCGTGCACGTGGTTACCGTAAATGATTATCTGGCGGCGCGCGATGCCGAGTGGATGGGACGGTTGTATCGCTTTCTTGACTTAACGGTGGGGGTGATCCTGTCGCAGATGCCTTCCAGCGACAAACAGTCTGCTTACGCTGCCGACGTGACCTACGGCACCAATAATGAATTCGGCTTCGATTATCTGCGCGACAACATGGCCACCCAGGTTAGCGAGCGTTTCCAGCGCCCGCTCAATTATGCCATCGTGGATGAGGTGGATTCGATCCTGATCGACGAGGCGCGCACCCCGCTGATTATTTCCGGCCAGGCCGAAGATAATGTGGATATTTATGTGCGTATCAATCAATTGGTGCCCCAACTGGTGCGCCAGGCGCCCGTGGATCCGAATCGGGACGATGAAACAGAAGCTCCCGGCGATTACAGCGTTGACGAAAAGAACAATCAGATTCTATTGACTGAGTCCGGTCACGAGCATGCTGAAAATATTCTCACCCAGGCTGGCCTGTTGCCGGTGGGCGGCAGTTTATATGACCCCGCCAATATTACTCTGATTCATCATTTGTATGCGGCGTTGCGCGCGCACAATCTGTTTCATCGCGACCAGAATTACGTGGTGCAAAATGGCGAAGTGGTGATCGTGGACGAATTTACCGGCCGCATGATGGTCGGACGGCGCTGGTCCGACGGCCTGCATCAGGCGGTGGAGGCAAAGGAAGGCGTGCCGATTCAGCGCGAGAACCAGACGCTGGCCTCGATCACGTTCCAGAACTTTTTCCGCATGTACAAGAAGCTGTCCGGCATGACCGGCACGGCCGATACCGAAGCCTACGAATTCCAGCAGATCTACGGCCTGGAAGTGGTCGTCATCCCGACCCATCAGCCAATGGTGCGCAAGGACAACCAGGATCTGGTCTTCCTCAAACAGAAGTACAAGTTCGAGGCGGTGATCGAAGACATCAAGGATTGCAGCGCGCGGCGT
>JANYHX010000198.1 GCA_025362155.1 Gallionella sp.
ACCGTACGGCAACACACATAGCAAGTAGGGATTACTTGGCCTACCCACACAATATTTTCCTCCGTTAATCGTCTACACAGGTATGGATACGACGCTAACCCTTAACGCGCTGATGGCCGAACAAGATAAACGCATCGCTGACACCGTCTCGCGCGAGCGCGGGAGGCTCGGAAATTTCATCCGGCGGCGCGTGGCTGATGCGAGCGAGGCGGAGGATATCCTGCAGGATGTGTTCTACGAGTTCGTGGTGGCGTATCGTTTGCCGGAACCCATTGAGCAGGTCGGTGCGTGGCTTTTCCGCGTGGCGCGCCATCGCATCATTGACCGCTTTCGCAAGAAGAAAGAAGAGTCGCTTCCTGAATTATCGGATGAGGGTAATGAGGGAAGCTGGTTGGATGAAGCGCTGCCATCACCGGATGCAGGCCCGGAAGCGGCCTATGCGAGAGGGGTGTTGCTGGAAGAATTGTATGCCGCACTAGCCGAGTTGCCGGAGGAACAGCGCGCTGTATTCATCGCCCACGAAGTCGAGGGGCGCAGCTTCAAGGAGTTGGCCGCGGAAAGCAGTGTGGGTGTAAGCACCTTGCTGGCGCGCAAGCGCTATGCGGTGCTGCATCTGCGCGCGCGACTACAAACGATTTATGACGAATTTAATCTATGAAGGAGAACTGAGATGCATATGAGTTGCTGTAAATCGAAATGCTGGAAGATCGGGCTGTTGGTGGTAGTTGGCATCGCGGCAGTGGGCTGGGTGGTGATGGCGCTGTGGAACTGGCTGATTCCGACTTTGTTCGTGGGGGGCAAGGAGATCGGCTATGTGCAGGCAATGGGGCTATTGCTGTTGAGCAAGATATTGTTTGGCGGATTCCGTCATGGCTGTCATGGGCGCTGGCATCGCAATCGTTTGGAAAACATGACGCCGGAAGAGCGCGAAAAATTCCAGGCGGGTATGCGTGGCTGGTGTGGTGGCAGGAACAGGAATGAAGCGAATGATACGCCGAAAGAGTGATGTGATTAAGCTCGTAATCTGTGCGTAACGTAAGTCCACGCAAGTATGATTTAGTCGTTCCCGCAAAAGCGGACTCCAGAGAAAGCGGACCCCAGGCAATCAAAAACTGGGTTCCCGCCTTTCGGGAATGACGATTTGTATTGCAGCTATTTAACAATTCAAAGGAGTTCGATATGAGCAACAAATTGCAATCGTGACCGGCGGCAGTCGCGGCTTGGGTAAGAATATGGCTTTGAGCCTTGCGCAGAAAGGCATAGATGTGATCCTTACTTCACAGCAAAAGGCCGAGGCGGGACGAGTGGTTAATTGACATTGGCGGCGTAATCGCCTCGCTGCTTTCGGATGACAATCGTTGGGTCAACGCGCAACGAATCGAGGCATCAGGCGGAATGTTTATTTGAGGCGCGATTCCGTATTCCCTGGAGTGTGGTAACACACAGACCTATTTTTCCATAGCGCGCATTCTTTCAAACAATTCCGAATTCCAACCTAATCGAGAGTACCGAGGGTTGAATACGTGCTTCGGATTTTCCTGCGTGAGAATATTCACGCCCATCACTGAGGAGAAATCAAAATGCTCAATTTCGAATTACGACATGACGAAAGTATTTTAGTATTGCATCCTGAAGGACCGCTTGAAGCGACGGATTTTACGATGTTGGCGAGCCAAATCGATGCTTACATGGAGGGACACGAGAGGCTGCGCGGTGTCTTGATACGTGCAAAATCTTTTCCCGGCTGGAAGAATTTTGACGCGTTGCTCGCTCAAGTGAAGTTCGTCAAGGAACATCATCGGGAAATCGAGAAAGTGGCGGTGGTCGCCAACGGCACGTTCGCGAATATCATGCCAAGTATTGCCAACCGTTTTATCCATGCTCAGATCAAACACTTTGAACCAGATCGCGAAGATGATGCATGGAACTGGCTGAGAGAAGGCAGCATTACTGGAAAGAATTCATCCGCCGCTTATGATAGGAATGTGTCGCGCCCATTGTAAAAAGTAGCGACAGGCCGTGTTTTTTAGAAAAGTTTCCCGTTCGTTAAATTAGTCTCCCGCCTTTCCCAATTGCCCCTTCCCTACCCATCTCCGGAGAAAGAAGGGGGCGTTGTCTTGGCATTGTCTTCTTGTGGTGTAGTGCGTATTTCTGTCGGCAAGCATGATGACCTGCTAAAATGCGCCACTTCTCATCACTTTCAAAACATCCATGCAACAAGTACCTGAAACCATGACCGCGACTGAACGTCGCGCCAGCATTGGCTTGGCCAGCATCTACGGCCTGCGCATGCTGGGATTGTTCATCATCCTTCCGATCTTTGCCATTTATGCGGAACATCTGCCCGGCGGCGAGAGCCATCTGTTGATCGGCGTTGCGCTCGGCGCTTACGGATTGACGCAGGCGATTTTGCAAATCCCGGCTGGTTGGTTGTCCGACCGCTACGGGCGCAAGCCGGTGATCTATATCAGTCTGATCTTGTTCGCGGTGGGCAGCTTTATCGCCGCCTCTGGCGACAACATTTACTGGATTATTGCCGGCCGCGTGGTGCAGGGTGCGGGTGCATTGAATGCGGCGGTGATGGCGTTAACTGCCGATCTTACCCGCGAAGAAGTGCGTACCAAGGCAATGGCGATGATAGGCATCACTATCGGCATTACCTTTTCAATCTCGATGGTGCTGTCGCCTATGCTCAACAATGTGCTCGGCGTGCCCGGCATTTTCGCGCTGACAGGCATCCTGGCCCTGCTGGCGATGGGCGTGGTGAAATTTGTGATACCCGATCCCGCTATCACGCGCTTTCACAGCGACACCCAGGCCAGCGGGTCACATTTTGCCCAAGTGCTGCGCAACAAGGATCTGTTGCGTCTCGACTTCGGCATTTTCTCGCTGCATGCGATCCTGATGTCGGTGTTCATGCAGGTACCGTTCGTGATGCAAAAGGACGGGCTGGATCTGGCGCACCATTGGTATATTTATTTGCCGGTAATGCTGGTGGCGTTTGCACTGATGGTGCCCCCTATTATCATCGCGGAAAAAAAAGCCAAGATGAAACAGATATTTATGCTGTCTATCTTTTTGGCGATGTGCGCGCAAGCGCTGCTGATATTTGCACAGAACAGCCTGTGGGGCGTGGCGCTGGCACTGTTGATTTTTTTTACCGCATTCAACGTGCTGGAGGCCACGCTGCCCTCAATGATCAGCAAGATTGCGCCACTGGCCGCCAAAGGTACGGCGATGGGCGTCTATAGCAGCGTACAGTTTCTCGGTGCATTCTTCGGCGCGGCTGCGGGAGGCGCGTTGATGCAATATGTCGGCGGCAATTCGGTGTTTGTGTTCGCTATCGTATTGTTGTTGCTGTGGCTGATCGTTGCTTCTACGATGCAACCTCCGGCAGCAGTACGCACCAAGTTATATCATCTGACCGAAATGACGAATGCCCAAGCGGCACAGTTACAAAAACAACTCGCACAATTACAAGGCGTGCGTGAAGCGATGGTGGTAGCAGTGGAAAATATTGCCTGCCTCAAGGTAGAGATGCAGGGATTTGATGAAGCAGCAGTTGATAAACTCGTGATGAAAGGAGCATGACATGTCGGTGAATAAAGTAATCCTGATAGGCCGTTTGGGCAAAGACCCGGAAACCCGTTATATGACCAGCGGCGAAGCGGTGACCAACGCCACGCTGGCGACTTCCGAAAACTGGAAAGACAAGAGCGGCGAAAAACAGGAAAAAACCGAGTGGCATAATCTGGTATTCTACCGCCGCCTCGCCGAGATTGCCGGAGAGTATCTTAAAAAAGGCTCGCAAATTTATGTCGAGGGCAAATTGCAAACCCGCAAATGGCAAACCAAGGAAGGGCAGGATCGCTACACCACTGAGATTGTGGTCAACGAAATGACCATGTTGGGCGGTAAATCTACTGGCGGCAGTTTTGAAGTGGTAGAAAACAAATCTGCTGCCCCTGCATCAGGCGGTGCAGCACCTGCCAAGGCTGCATCAACCGCCCCGACAGGCTCAGCACAGGGACGCAGTTTCGATAATTTTGATGATGATATTCCGTTCTAGCTGAGGCACAAAAAATAACCGCTAATCTCGCAGCAGGGCTTAGCGGTTTTTTCAGCCCACAGACTGCTATGCTGCCACCAGCTTCGCATATTCCAGCGCCAGCCATTTCACCCCGGCCTTGCGGAAATTCACCTGCACACGCGAATCAGCGCCACTGCCTTCGAGATTGACGATTACGCCTTCGCCGAATTTGCTATGAAATACAGTTTGACCAGTGCGCCACGCCAACCCCTTCTGACCTCCCTTTATCAGGGGAGGGGAATCCGCTTTCCCCCTGAAAAGTGGTGAAACCTCGCGAGGGGTCAGAGGGGGGTTGGAGGTTAAATAGCCTGAAGCAAATGCATTCCGTTGTGCAATTCTCGGCGTGAGCCAGTGCAATAAATTGTCCGGCAACTCACGCAAAAAACTCGATGCCACGCCGTAATTTACCTGCCCGTGCAGCATGCGGCTTTGTGCGAAGCTCAGGTACAGCCTGCGCCGGGCGCGGGTGATCGCTACGTACATCAGGCGGCGTTCTTCATCCAGTCCCCCATCTACGTTCTGGCTGTTCTGGTGCGGGAATAACCCTTGTTCCAGGCCGGTGATAAATACAGCGTGAAACTCCAGCCCTTTGGCGGCATGCACAGTCATCAGATGCAGCGCATCATCCTGGTCGCCGGCCTGATGTTCACCCGCCTCCAGCGAGGCGTGCGTGAGAAAAGAGGTCAGACTATCGTCCTCGTTTTCATGCACGAACAAGGTGGCGGCGTTAATCAATTCATTCAGATTTTCCTGCCGCTCCTCGGCTTCACGCTTCTTTGCGCCTGTTTCATTCTGATAATGCGCGATCAGCCCGCTGTGTTCCAATACGTGATCCAATATTTCGGGCAGCGGCAATTCGCGTGTCGCGCTGCGCAGGGCTTCTATCAGTACCACAAATGCAGAGACTTTTCCGCCTGCCCTTGCTGCCGCGTCCCATAGCGCAGTTGAATTCATCTTCGCTGCTTCCTGCAACTGCTCTATGCTGCGCGCACCTATGCCGCGCGTCGGAAAATTGATGATGCGCAGCAGCGCATTATCGTCGTCAGTGTTTTCCATCAAGCGCAAATAGGCCAATGCGTGTTTGATCTCCTGTCGCTCGAAAAAGCGCAGCCCACCATACACCCGATATGACAATCCGGCAGAAACCAGCGCGTGTTCCAGCACCCGAGACTGCGCATTAGATCGATACAGTAATGCGATTTCCTTGAGATGGACTCCCTCGGATTTCAATTGCTGAATTTCGCTGACAATGTAGCTCGCTTCTTCCACATCCGTGGGTGCTTCATAAACGCGCAAGGGTTCACCACCATTTTCCGAAGTCCACAAATTTTTGCCCAGGCGGTCGCGGTTGTTACTGATCAGCGCATTGGCGGCGTCGAGGATGTTGCCATGGGAACGATAATTCTGTTCCAGCTTGATTACTGCCTCGACATGGAAGTCACGCGTTAACTCCTGCATATTGCCGACATTTGCGCCGCGAAACGCGTAAATGGACTGGTCGTCGTCGCCTACCGCAAACAGAGAGCTGTGCTTTCCAGCGAGCAATTTCAACCATAGATATTGCAGTCGATTAGTGTCCTGAAATTCATCTACGAGTATGTGCTGGAAGCGTTCCTGATAATGCTCGCGCAACGCTGTGTTGCGCGACAACAATTCATAGCAGCGCAGCATCAATTCGGAAAAATCTACCACGCCTTCACGCTGGCATTGTGCATCATACTCGGCAAACACTTCCACCTTGCGCCGCGTGTAGGGATCATAGGCTTCCACCTCATGCGCACGCAGTCCCTGCTCTTTGCTGCCGCTGATGAAATTCTGCAGGTCGCGCGGCGGATATTTTTCATCACCCACATTCATTGCTTTCATCAGCCGCTTGATCGCGGAAAGTTGATCGCCGCTGTCGAGTATCTGAAAAGTCTGCGGCAAATTCGCCTCGCGGTAATGCGCCCGCAACATGCGGTTGCACAGGCCGTGAAAGGTGCCTATCCATAGACCACGCGTATTGATGGGCAGCATCGCCGACAGGCGCGTGAGCATTTCCTTGGCCGCTTTGTTGGTGAACGTCACTGCCAGAATGCTATGTGGGCTGACCGCGCCGGTGCTGATTAAATAAGCGATGCGCGTAGTCAGTACGCGCGTTTTACCGCTGCCCGCACCCGCCAGAATCAACGCGGATTGGTGTGGCAGGGTGACGGCTTGCAATTGCGGGGGATTCAGACCGGATAGAAGGGTAGCGTTCATTGCGTAATTATCCCACAGGATCGTTGTGGGACAGGTTGACTACTTTCCCACGCATCGCATTGTGATAAGGGCCTCAGCATTGTGATAAGCTTCCATCCGTTATTACGCTCATTTTGTTTCATGCCCTCCATTTCTCCCAACACGGGTTCGACAACGTCTCTCGCAGCCGCGTTACTACGCCGGGAGGTTCTTGATCTGCATGCTTATCATGTGCCGGAGAGTTCCGGCTACATCAAGCTGGATGCGATGGAAAACCCCTATCTTTTGCCGCCAGCTTTACGCAGCGAAATTGCTGACGCGGTCGCAGCGGCTGCGATCAACCGCTATCCTGATCCCGGTGCCGCATCGCTCAAGGAAGCAATTCGCGCGGTGACCGGTTTGCCGGACGGAATGGAGATATTGCTCGGCAATGGTTCGGACGAATTAATCCAGTTGCTTGCGCTGGCGGTCAATAAGCCCGGCGCGGTACTGCTCAGCGTGGAGCCTTCGTTCGTGATGTACAAGATGATCGCGACCTTCACCGGGATGCGTTATGTGGGCGTGCCGCTGATAATAAATTCCGGGACAAATAATCCCGGATCAGCAAACTCGGACTCAGCAAATTCAGACCCAGCGGATTTTTCTTTGGATTTATCTGCCACACTGGCGGCGATCAAACGTGAGCAACCCGCGCTGGTGTTTCTGGCCTATCCGAACAATCCCACCGGCAATTTATTTTCGGCGGGCGCGGTGGCGCAGATTGTCCAGTCGGCGCCGGGTTTGGTGGTGCTGGACGAAGCTTATTATGCCTTTGCCAGCGATAGCTTTATCCCGCATTTGGCGCGTTATCCGAACCTATTGGTGATGCGGACTTTTTCCAAGCTTGGAATGGCCGGATTAAGACTGGGTTTTCTGGCCGGTAGCGCGGCATGGTTGGGAGAGTTGGAAAAGCTGCGCTTGCCGTATAATGTCGGCGTGCTGCCACAGATAGTTGCCGTAAAATTGTTGGAGCATCATGATGTGTTGTTGCAGCAAGCTGAACAAATCAAGCAGGATCGGGCAAAACTATACCAACAGTTGAGCGAAATTGCCGCAGTAAAGGTTTACGCTAGCGAGGCGAATTTCCTGATGTTCTGCGTGGCGGAGGCCACAGCGGTATTCGAGGGACTGAAGCAGCGCGGCGTGTTGATCAAGAACTTGAATGGCGGACATCCGATGTTGAAAGACTGCTTGCGTGTGACAGTAGGTACGCCACAAGAAAATATGAAATTTATTACTGCATTGCAAGAAACCTTATCCCATCCTCACAGGATACAATCCGCATAGGACTCAAACATGCGTAGCGCGAAAGTTACCCGCAACACCCTGGAAACCCAGATTAGCGTCGAGCTGACTCTGGACGGCAGCGGTCAGGCAAAATTCGATACCGGTCTGCCGTTTCTCGATCACATGCTCGACCAGATCGCCCGGCATGGTTTACTGAATTTGAACATTGTGGCCAAAGGTGATTTGCACATTGACGCGCATCACACCGTGGAAGATATCGGTATCACCCTCGGTCAGGCGTTCAATCAGGCGATCAGCGACAAGAAAGGTGTGCGCCGTTACGGCCACGCTTACATTCCTTTGGATGAGGCCTTGTCACGTGTAGTACTGGATATTTCCGGCCGTCCCGGTTTGGTATTCAATTGCGAATTCGTGCGCGGCAACGTGGGCGAGTTCGATGTGGATCTCATCAAGGAATTTTTTCAGGGCTTCGTCAATCACGCCTTGGTGACATTGCATATCGACAATCTCTCCGGTAACAATGCCCACCATCAGGCCGAGACCATATTCAAGGCTTTTGGCCGCGCGCTGCGCATGGCGCTGGAGATGGATCCACGTATGGTTGGCGTAATGCCCTCTACCAAAGGCACGCTATAAATTCATTATGGGAGCTTCTCAAAATTCAGAGTTCGCCCAAATGCAAGGCGCGGGAAAAATTTCGCCGCGCCGCATATTTAATATATGTCAGTAAGAAATTTTTTCCGCAACACAGCAGTTGGGATGAAATGTGGATTTTGAGAGACTCCCATGGTTGATGTCGCAGTAGTCGATTATGGTATGGGCAACTTGCGTTCGGTCGAACAGGCCCTGCGCAAGGTGGCTCCCACGTCGGAAGTTGTCGTCACGGATGACGCTGACACGATTGTAAATGCCAAGCGTGTGGTATTCCCCGGACAAGGCGCGATGCCCGATTGTATGCGCGAACTGGATATGCGCGGTTTGCGTGATGCCGTACTGTTGGCCGCACGCAGCAGGCCTTTTCTTGGTATTTGCATTGGCCTGCAAATGTTGTTCGAGCATAGTGCCGAGGGTGAGGTAGCCGGATTGGGAATTTTGCCTGGCAAGGTGGCGCGTTTTGCCAGTCCTATGCACGATGCGCAGGGCAATAAACTCAAGGTGCCGCACATGGGATGGAACCAGGTGCATCACGTACAACATCCGCTATGGAATGGCATAGACCAAGATGCGCGCTTTTATTTTGTGCACAGCTATTATGTGCAGCCGCTGGATGCCTCATTGGTGCAGGCGACCAGCCAATATCCGCGCTCATTTGTGTGTGCAGTGGCGAAAGATAATTTGTTTGCGGTGCAATTTCATCCGGAAAAAAGCTCCACAGCAGGGCTAAAGCTGCTGCAAAACTTTGTGCAATGGAACCCTTAATTTTTACGTACTGCCATGCTAATAATTCCTGCGATTGATTTGAAAGATGGTCATTGTGTGCGCCTTAAACAAGGTGTAATGGAAGATGCCACGGTGTTTTCAGAAGACCCTGCCGCCACCGCAAAACACTGGTTGGCACAAGGCGCGCGCCGCCTGCATCTGGTCGACTTGAACGGTGCTTTTGCCGGCAAGCCCAAGAATGAAGCCGCCGTGCGCAGTATCATCAATGCGGTTGGTTTGGATGTGCCGGTGCAACTCGGTGGCGGCATACGCGATCTGGAAACCATAGAGCGCTATCTCGACATCGGCGTTACATACATCATTATTGGCACTGCCGCAGTCAAAGTACCCGGCTTTTTGCATGAAGCCTGCGACGCTTTTCCGGGACACATCATGGTGGGTCTGGACGCCAAGGGCGGCAAAGTGGCGGTAGATGGCTGGTCCAAGCTGACCGGACACGATGTTGCCGATCTGGCGCAACGCTTTGAAGGCTACGGTGTGGAAGCGGTCATTTATACCGACATCGGACGCGACGGCATGCTATCCGGCGTGAATATTCCCGCTACTGTAGAACTGGCCAGACCGTTGCACGTTCCGGTGATCGCCAGCGGCGGCATCACCAATCTGGACGATGTGCGCGCGCTGTGTGCGGTGCAGGCTGAAGGCATCACCGGCGCGATCACTGGCCGTGCGATTTATGAAGGCACGCTGGATTTCAAGGCTGCGCAGGCCTTGGCGGATGAGTTGACGCCAGCGGCTGCGCTGGCTAACGTACCGAACGGCGCAATAATCTAGTTTATGCTGACTAAACGCATTATCCCTTGCCTTGATGTGACAGCAGGACGAGTGGTCAAAGGGGTCAGTTTTGTCGAGTTGCGCGATGCCGGTGACCCGGTGGAGATCGCGCGCCGTTATGACGAGCAAGGCGCGGACGAGCTGACTTTCCTGGACATTACTGCCAGCTCGGACGACAGAGGAATTATTTTTCGCATCATCGAACAGGTCGCCTCACAGGTGTTCATTCCGCTGACTGTGGGCGGCGGCGTGCGCAAAGTGAGCGACGTGCGCGATCTGCTGAATGCCGGAGCGGATAAAGTCAGCATCAACACTTCTGCGGTACTCGATCCGCAATTGGTCGCCGATGCTGCCGGGCGCTATGGTTCGCAGTGTATTGTGGTGGCCATTGATGCCAAACAAAGCTCACCGGGACACTGGGAAGTATTCACTCACGGCGGACGCAAAACTACAGGCCTGGATGCGGTGGCCTGGGCGAAAAAAATGCAGGACTTGGGTGCGGGTGAAATCCTGCTTACCAGCATGGACAGGGATGGGCAAAAAACTGGTTTTGATTTGACGTTGACACGGGCGATTACCGACGCGCTGGAGATTCCGGTGATCGCCAGCGGCGGCGTGGGGAATCTCCAGCACCTGGTCGACGGTGTAAAAAAAGGCGGGGCGGATGCTGTGCTGGCGGCGAGTATTTTTCATTTTGGCGAATATACCGTGCAACAGGCCAAGCAGTTTATGGCCGCACAGAATATCGAGGTACGCTTATGAGTGAAGCATGGCTGAATAAAGTAAATTGGGCCGCTAATGGCTTGGTAACGTCAGTCACACAGGACGCCTCTACGGGCCGTGTGCTGATGGTGGCGTGGATGAATCGCGAGGCGTTAAAACTTACCCAGCAAAAAGGTGAAGCAGTCTATTGGTCGCGATCACGCAAGAAGCTTTGGCACAAGGGAGAAGAGTCCGGACATTTTCAGAAGGTGAAAGAAATACGGCTGGATTGCGACGGCGATGTCATTCTGTTGCAGGTGGAACAGGTTGGCGGTATTGCCTGTCATACCGGACGCGAGAGTTGTTTGTACCGTCGTTTAGAACAAGGCAAATGGCTGGAAGTGGATGCGGTGTTGAAATCTCCCAAAGAGATATATCCCGAGCAAAAATACAAGAAATGAAACAGGGTATCCTGCAAAAATTGACCGAAACACTGGCGGCACGCAAACAAGCATCGCCTGACAGCTCGTATGTTGCCACGTTATTCAGCAAGGGCGAAGATGCGATTCTTAAAAAGATAGGTGAAGAAGCCACCGAAGTAATTCTGGCGAGCAAAGGGGGCGATAAAAGCCAATTGGTATATGAAACTGCCGATCTGTGGTTTCATTGCATGGTGTTGCTGGCACAGCATGACCTGAGCGCAGAAGATGTGCTGCAAGAGTTGGCGCGCCGTGAGGGCGTGTCGGGCATTGCCGAAAAACACAGCCGAACAGAAGGCTGAACATGAGCGACTGTCTGTTTTGCAAAATTACACGCGGCGAAATTCCGAGTCGCAAGATTTACGAGGATGATGAAGTATTTGCGTTTCACGATATTAATCCGGTCGCGCCGGTTCATTTCATGCTGGTACCCAAGCTGCACCTGGGCTCACTGGCGGAAGCCGGAGAGACGCATGCAGCTTTGCTGGGCAAGATGCTGCTGCTGGCGCCTGTGCTGGCAAAGCAGCAAGGACTGGATAATGGTTTTCGCACTGTGATCAACACCGGCAAGGGCGGCGGACAGGAAGTATTTCATTTGCACATCCATATCATCGGCGGTGGTAATATTCCACCCATGGTGAGGCGCAATTAATTTAAGGAGAACGAGATGGGCGGACTAAGTATTTGGCATTGGTTGATTGTATTGTTGGTGGTCATATTGATTTTTGGCACCAAAAAATTGCGCAACATGGGCAGCGACCTGGGCGGCGCGGTCAAGGGTTTCAAGGAAGGCATGAAGAGCGAAGATGAAGCCACGAAACAAATTCAAGAAGGCGGACACACCATCGAAGGTGAAGTGAAAGATAAAAAAACCACCAAGGTTTAAAGCCTGGCATTCGGCGGTAAAAATGTTCGACTTCAGCTTTTCAGAATTGATAGTGGTTATGGTGGTGGCGCTAGTCGTCCTCGGGCCGGAACGCCTGCCGAAAGTGGCGCGCACATTGGGGCATTTGTGGGGGCGCGCGCAACGCTATGTGAATGGCGTGAAGGCCGATATCGAGCGCGACATGGCTGTGGAAGAGTTTCGTCAGTTGCAACAAAAAGTGCAAGCCGAAGCGAATGCGGTGGGGCAATCGGTCAAGCAAATGGCATTGACAGCGGATGAGCAAGTGCAACAAATCAATGCTGCGGTAGCCCAGCTTTCTTCTTCCGGACCAGCTGTACCAGCAAACGCGGCAACACTCTCCGACCCAGCCGCGCACCCCCCACCCCCACTACCAGACCCGGCAACGCACATGCCGACGCCTGCCACCGACTCCGCTACGGCGCTGTCTGCTCACTAATTTTAATGAACACTGGCGAAAGTTTTATCGCGCATCTGGTCGAATTGCGCAACCGTCTGCTGCATGCCGTGGTGGCTGTACTGCTGGTATTTATCTGCCTGTTCCCGTGGGCGTCCAATCTTTACACCTTCTTGGCACAGCCGCTGTTGGCCAAGTTGCCCAAAGGCGGCCAGATGATCGCCACCGATGTCACCACGCCTTTCTTAGTGCCGCTCAAGGTCGCGCTGATGGCGGCTTTCCTGATTGCACTGCCTTATATTCTCTATCAAATATGGCGTTTCGTTGCGCCCGGTTTATATACCCACGAAAAACGACTGGTGTGGCCGCTGATCATCGCCAGCACAACCCTGTTTTTTTGTGGCATGGCATTCGCCTACTTTGTGGTATTTCCGGTGGTATTTGGTTTCATCACCTCCAGCGCGCCACTTGGCGTGGCCGTGATGACCGACATCGACAAATATTTAAGCTTTGTGCTTTCGATGTTCATGGCCTTCGGCATCACTTTCCAGGTGCCGGTGGCAGTAGTGCTGTTGGTGCGCATGGGTTTCGTCACGGTTGCGAAATTGCGCGAAATCCGACCCTATGTGGTGGTCGGTGCATTTGTGGTTGGCGCGATTTTTACTCCGCCGGATGTGGTCTCGCAATTCATGCTGGCAATGCCGCTTTGGCTGCTGTATGAGGCCGGGATAGTGGTGGCTTCTTGGGGAAGAAAAAATAAAATAATAAAGGAAGCATAGAAATTAAATAAAGAGCCACATGAGCGCTCTTTAACCTTAGGTAATTAGGGCGAAACGTAACCAAAATAGATCTTCAGGAAGAGTTTGAAAATATTCTCCTGACGATGATTGTAACGGTATTCAATTTCTTTCAGATACATTGGAAAATGATACCTTGATACGCCCCGATAGTTATACAGAATGTGTTTAGCATAACTCCAAAATCCTTCAATACCATTGATA
>JANYHX010000219.1 GCA_025362155.1 Gallionella sp.
GAATTGAACATTGATGCTGCTGAAAAATTTCCGCCATCTGTTTAGTGGCAGGTATTTCACCATCAATTAAATCGTCCGCCAATATCACCGCAAAAGGCTCATCCTGTACTATGGGTTTTGCGCACAATACTGCATGCCCCAATCCCAATGGCTCAACCTGGCGAATATAAATACAATTGATATGCGCCGGAATGACCTCGCGTACCAGGCGCAATAACTCTTGCTTGCCGCGCATTTCCAATTCAGCTTCCAGCTCATAAGCTTTGTCGAAATGATCCTCAATCGCACGCTTGTTGCGTCCGGTAATAAATACCATATCGGTGATCCCTGCGGCCACTGCTTCTTCTACCGCATACTGAATCAGCGGCTTGTCCACTATGGGCATCATTTCTTTGGGGCTGACTTTGGTGGCCGGCAAAAATCGACTGCCCATACCGGCCACCGGGAAAACTGCCTTTGTTATCTTTTTCATTTAACCATCCTCCAATGAAGGTGGTTTTCAGCGCAGGTTAACCTGCAAAGGTTAAGACCACCAGGGCGGCCGTAACCCAAAACTGCTGTAGTTGTTTTTTTCATGTGCTTTTCAATAATGCCAACAATTGTTGTTCATCCAACACGGTTACCCCCAATTGAAGTGCTTTGTCCAATTTGCTGCCTGCTTCCGTTCCTGACACTACATAAGTGGTTTTTTTCGACACGCTTCCGCTGACCTTGGCGCCTAGTGCCTCCAGTTTTTCTTTTGCTTCCTCACGAGACAATGTTTGCAGGCTACCGGTCAATACAAAACTTTTCCCGTTCAAGGGTAACTCAATTGCCGCGCGCGGAGAGTGTTCTGGCCAACATACACCACAGGCACGCAGTTGTTCAATCACTTCCCGGTTATGCGTTTCCGCCAGGAAATCCGAAATACTTTGTGCCACCACTGGGCCGATATCATGAACCCGCTGCAACACTTCTACATCCGCGGCAAGCAGATTATCCAACGAGCCGAAGTGTTGCGCCAAGTCTTTTGCGGTGGTCTCGCCGACATTGCGGATGCCAAGCGCGAAAATAAAACGCGCCAGCGTAGTGTGTTTGCTGTGCTCAATCGCAGCCAACAAATTGACCGCGGATTTTTCGCCCATGCGTTCCAGATTAATGATCGCCAGTAAGCCGAGTTTATACAAGGCCGCCGGATTATTAACGATATGTGTATCCACCAACTGTTCGACCAGCTTTTCACCCAGTCCTTCGATATTCATCGCGCGACGACTGGCAAAATGCAACAAGGCCTGCTTGCGTTGCGCCGGACAAAATAGCCCGCCGGCGCAGCGCCACGCTGCCTCTTCTTCCAATCTGGCAACACGCGAACCGCACACTGGGCACACTTTAGGCATAACAAACTCGCGAGCATCCCATGGCCTGCGCGCCAGCACCACGCGCGCGACTTCAGGAATAACATCTCCGGCGCGGCGCACCACCACGGTATCGCCAATGCGCACATCCTTGCGGCGTATTTCATCTTCATTATGCAGCGTGGCATTGGTCACCGTCACACCGCCGACAAACACAGGCGCCAGTCGTGCCACAGGTGTCAACACACCGGTGCGTCCGACTTGTACCTCGATGTCCAGCAAAGTAGTCAGTGCTTCCTCGGCGGGAAATTTGTGGGCGATGGCCCAACGCGGCGCACGTGACACGAAACCGAGTTGTTGCTGTAGTCCGATATCATTGACTTTGTATACCACGCCATCAATATCGAACGCCAGATGCTCGCGCGCTGCACCTATCTCATGATAATAGGCCAGCAAACCTTCCAGCCCGCGCACCACGCGACGCTGTTGCGCAACCGGCACACCCCACTGCTGCAGCAAAGTCATGTGCTGATCGTGTTGATTGGGCAACTTCGCACCGTCGCAATAACCGATGCCATAAGAAAAAAAACTCAGCCTGCGGCTGGCGGTGATGCGCGAATCCAGCTGGCGCAATGTCCCTGCGGCTGCATTACGCGGATTGACGAATTCCTTTTCGCCTTTGGCGCGTTGCGCATTGTTTAATTTAGCAAAATCGCGTTTGAACATCAGCACTTCGCCACGCACCTCAACCTCCTTGACCGGCTTGCGCAATCTCAATGGGATGGTGTGCACAGTGCGCAGATTTTCGGTAACATCCTCGCCCGTACTGCCATCTCCGCGCGTCGCACCCTGCACGAATACTCCATCGCGATAAGTCAGGGTAATGGCCAATCCGTCAAATTTTGGTTCGACCGCATATTCCACTTCTGCGATCCCAAGTGCCTCACAGATACGCGCATCGAACGCACGCACCTCTTCCTCGCTGAACGCATTATTGAGCGATAACATCGGGGTGCGATGCGGCACTTCGACGAAAGATTTAAGCGGGGTCACG